>CAMWLA010000136.1 GCA_947174975.1 uncultured Clostridia bacterium
GGGTGTAACCTTCGTTACAAATAAAGAAATAAAAGATTTACAGCCGTTAAAGAGCGAATTTAAAGCGATTTTGCTTGCGGTCGGCGCAAGCTACGGAAGAAACCTTCCCCTATTTGAAAATAACAAATGCGTTGAGCTTGCAGTTGACGTGCTTGCAAAAATCAAGGATAGCAACGGAAAGGTTGCCGTTCCGCAAAATGCGCTTATTGTCGGCGGCGGCGACGTTGCAATGGACGTTGCGACGAGTCTTAAGCTTTTAGGCAGCAAGAACGTGACCGTCGTCGCGCGCGAGCAAGCGTTTGAATTCCCCGCAAGCAAAAAGGAACTTAACGACGCGCACGAGAACAACGTTTCCGTAATAGACGGCTACACTCCCGTTGCCGTTGACGGAAATAAGGTGACCTTCAAGCACGTTACGTTAGACGCCGAGCTGACTGTAAAAGCCGACAAGATAATTCTTGCAATCGGACAGATTGCACACCTTGAAAGCTTCAGTCAGATAAAAGCCGAAAAGGGCATCGTACATACCATAAATTATCAGACGGACGACAAAATGATTTTTGCCGCGGGCGATATCGTAAACGGCGATAAGTTAGTCGTTTCCGCCGTCAGATACGGCAAGGAAGCGGCGCACGCAATTCACGCATATCTGGGAGGTAAATAAGTTATGAAGAAAGATTTATCCATCACCTTTTTAGGGGTTAAATTCGAAAACCCGTTCTGCTTATCCTCCTCCCCCGTAGGCAACTGCTACGAAATGTGCGCAAAGGCTTACGACGAAGGCTGGGCTGGCGTTGTATTTAAAACTATAGGTCCCAAGCATTTCGTAATTAACGAGGTTTCTCCCCGCTTCGACGCGCTGACTAAGGAAGATACTCCTTTCGTCGGGTTCAAGAATATGGAACAGATTGCAGAGCATTCTCTGGAAGAGAATTTGCGCGATTTGCGCCGTTTAAAGCAAGAATATCCGAACAAGGTGCTTATCGCCTCTATAATGGGCACGAACGAAGCCGACTGGGTAGAGCTTGCGCGTCTTGTTGAAGAAGCGGGCGCAGATATGATTGAAATGAACCTTTCGTGCCCTCAGATGACCTCGCACGAAATGGGTTCGGACGTAGGCACTAATGCAGAGTTGTGCAAAAAATACTGCCAAGCCGTTAAGCGCGGATCTTCCCTTCCTATGATGGCGAAAATGACCCCCAACGTAACCGATATGGTTTCGATTGCCAAAGCTTGCTTAGAGGGCGGCGCGGACGGAATTGCGACGATTAACACGATTAAATCGATTTGCAACGTAGACTTGGATAAGAAAATCGGCTTGCCTATCGTTAACGGAAAATCTTCGATTTCGGGATATTCGGGCAAAGCGGTAAAGCCCATTGCACTGCGCTTTATTCAGCAGCTTAGAACGGGTATTCCCGACGTGGAAATTTCGGGTATCGGCGGAATCGAGACTTGGGAGGACGCTGCGGAATTTATTCTGTTAGGCTCGAAAACCCTACAAGTTACCACCGCGATTATGCAGTACGGCTACCGTATAGTCGAAGATATGTGCAGCGGACTTTCTTACTATATGGAAGAACAAGGCTTTAATTCCTTGGAAGAGATGATAGGAATTGCAAATCAGAATATAATTCCTTGCGAAGAGCTTGACCGCTCATACGTAGTTTATCCCTCCGTTGACGACAAAAAATGCGTGGGCTGCGGAAGATGCTACATATCTTGCTTCGACGGCGGACACCAAGCTATCGAATGGAATGAAAAGGACAGACGACCTTTTATCAATAAGGATAAATGCGTGGGCTGTCACTTATGCGCGACGGTCTGCCCCGTGAAATGTATTTCAAAAGGCGATATCAAATTCAAAGGAAAAACCCAAAAACACGACGTTACACTATAAATAAAATAACCGCCGAGGCGTGAACGCCTCGGCGGTTTTAACGAAACGGCAGTTAATATCATATAATATAGCATAATAAACATTTTTATCTACATATTTGCCCTTGCATCGGCAAGGGTGAATATGTAGTACTTTTTTTTATAAAGGAGATTATTATGCCTTTCATTCAACGATATTCCGACGTTAAAAAAGGCGGTATCGTTTTTACGGGCAATACGCTTGGACTGAGTAAAGCAGCCAATCAGAACGCACCCGGCACTGAAGGCTCGATAGGCGCGTTTACAAGTCTTAATACCGCTCTGCAAGTGGGCACTTTCCCCGCGGGCACCACGCTTGATTACACGCAGAACGGTTCGCGCGCAGTGCTAAATTTGCCTGTTGGCTCAACCGTGCTGTATGCCGAGCTTGTATGGGGCGGGCTGTTCCGTTCGTCGGTCAATAATATTTCCGCCGTCACGAACAACAGCGTTACCTTTACAACGCCTCTCGGCGCGTTTTCGGTTGCTCCCGACCCCGTTACGGCGCAAAACTTCAACATTCCCGCCGATGACATAACGGTAGGCTTTTACGTCAGATCTGCAAACGTTACCGCTTTGGTGCAGCCGGCGCTTGGCGGAACTTATTCCGTTCAAGGCGTGCCCGCGCTTATCGAGGCGATTGACAACCGCACGGCGGATACCAACCACGCGGGCTGGACGCTTGCAATCGTTTACGAAAACCCCGCTCTTCCTTTAAGGAACCTGACCTTATGGAGCGGCGGTGCGGTCGTTTCACCGAATACGGGCAGTACGACTATAACCGTTTCAAACTTCTTAACGCCCGACGTTTTGCCTATTACGGGTAAAATATTCGTTTCCGCGCAAGAGGGCGACGCCGTGCTGACGGGCGACCAGATGTTATTCGGGCAGAGTATTCCCACCCTTCAGCTGCTATCGGGGCAGAACAACCCGCAAAACAACTTTTTCGTATCCCAGATAAATAATGCAAACGGCGTTTTAGACACTTCCGGAACGTTCGGCACGCGTAACGCTAACGCGGCGGCGGGCACTAATATTTCGGCCGGCAGACAAGGCTGGGATATAACCGCCGTAGACGTTACCAACAAGCTGACCGCAAGCCAGTCAAGCGCGGTTATCCGCTTTACGAGCGACGGCGACTTGTACGTTCCCAATGCGCTTGCGCTGCAAATTGACAGCAAGGGCGCAAACCTACAAGTTGCCAAATCCGCGGACAAAACTTTCGCGGACGTGGGGGATGCGATAACTTACACTCTTGCCATTCGCAATACCGGCACGACTGACGCGCTGAACGTTACTGTGACCGATATGCTTCCGCCCGAAACGACGCTTGTATACGGCACTATAACGGTTGACGGAGTTCAATACGCGGGTGCGCTTCCGGTAGTCATTCCCACGATTGCGCCAGACCAGACCGTGACGGTTACGTTTGCGGTTACGGTAAATTCTTTGCCCGCCGTAAACCCTATTTTCAACATTGCGCGTGTGGATTACGAATTTTTCCCCTTTACGGGATATCCCGCCGCAAGCTTTTCAAACTCTAACCCCGCTTCGGTATTTATAATCTTGCCGCGAATGACCGACGTTAAAAGCGTCGACAAAGCGTTCGCCGTAAAGGGCGATATTTTAACCTATACTTCGGTGATAACCAATACCGGAAATATCCCCGTTACCGATATTTTTTTCAAAGACGAAATACCCGCCGGGACTACTTTTGTAAACGGCTCTGTAACGGTGAACGGC
>CAMWLA010000137.1 GCA_947174975.1 uncultured Clostridia bacterium
GGTGCGAACTCGCCGAGCTTGCAGCCTACCATATCTTCGGTTATATATACGGGAACGTGCTTTCTTCCATCGTAAACCGCTATTGTGTGTCCAACCATCTGGGGGAATATCGTTGTCGCGCGGGACCAAGTTTTAACGACTTTCTTCTCGCCGGCAGCGTTCATCGCCTCAATTCTTGCCATAAGTCTTTCTTCGGCATAAGGGCCTTTCTTAACGCTTCTTGACATTTTCTATTCCTCCTTAATTAATTCTCTTCAAGATAAACTTGGAAGTGGGATTTTTCTTCTTTCTGGTCTTATAACCGAGTGCGGGTTTACCCCAAGGGGTCATAGGACCTGCGTGACCGACGGGACTCTTACCTTCACCACCACCGTGAGGGTGATCGCAAGGGTTCATAACCGAACCGCGGACCGTGGGTTTAATTCCGAGATATCTCGTCTTGCCCGCTTTGCCGAGGTGAATAATTTCATGCTCGACGTTGCCGACCTGACCTATCGTAGCTTTGCACTTAACGGGAACGTATCTCATTTCGCCGGAAGGCATTTTCAAGGTTGCGTAAGCGCCCTCTTTTGCCATAATCTGTGCCGACATGCCGGCCGCTCTTGCTATCTGCGCTCCGCGTCCGGGCTGCATTTCGATCGCGTGAACGATGGTACCTACGGGGATATCGGCAAGCGCAAGGCAGTTGCCCGCCTTGATGTCTGCGCCGCTTCCGGAAAGCACTTTGTCGCCGACGTTAAGTCCGAGGGGAGCCAAGATGTATCTCTTCTCGCCGTCCGCGTAAGCTAAGAGCGCGATGTGAGCCGATCTGTTGGGATCGTACTGAATGCTCTTAACGGTTGCGGGAACGCCGTCCTTGTTACGCTTGAAATCTATAATTCTGTATTTGGTTCTGTTGCCGCCGCCGATGTGACGAACGGTTATTTTACCCTGGTTATTTCTACCGCCCGATTTACGCTTATCCTGAAGCAAGCTTCTTTCGGGTTTGTCGCCCGTAAGCTCGGTATAAGCGCTTACCGTCATAAAACGGCGTGCGGGGGAGGTGGGTTTATATCTCTTTACTGCCATTTCTCAACCCTCCTTACGATAATGAGTCGAAGAACTCAATCGTTTTAGAGTCAGCCTCAAGCTGAACGATTGCCTTCTTGTAGTCGGGCGTGTATCCTTCGTTTCTGCCCATTCTTTTAAGCTTGCCCTTGCAGTTTACGGTGTTTACGCTTTTTACGTCAACGCCGAACAGTTTTTCAACCGCAAGCTTAATCTGAGTCTTGTTTGCCGACTTTGCAACTATAAACATATACTTTTTGTCGGCTAATCCGTCGTAACCTTTTTCCGTGAGGAGAGGTTTAATTATAATATCTTCAGCAAACATTATTCTCCGTAGACCTCCTCTATTTTTGCAACCGCAGCCTTGGTCATAACCACCTTAGCGTTTGCTACGACTTCGTAAGTGGAAATCTGCTGTACGGGAAGGGTTGAGAACTTTTCGAGGTTAGCTGCAGCGCGGATTACCTTAACGTCGTCGTTGTCCATTACGACTACCGCCGACTTGTCCAGCTTCAACGCTTTCCTGAACGCTGCCATCTCCTTGGTTTTTCCTTCCTTAACTTCAAGCTTATCCACAACCAGAAGTTCGCCGTCTGCAACCTTCTTGGAAAGCGCCGAAATGAGCGCCGCGGTCTTTGCTTTCTTGTTCATGTCCTTTGAAAAGTCACGGCTCTTGGGTGCGAATACTACGCCGCCCTTAATCCACTGGGGTGCTCTTATAGAACCTTGCCTTGCGTTACCCGTGCCTTTCTGTCTCCAAGGCTTTCTGCCGCCGCCCCTTACTTCCGTACGGGTGAGGGTCGATTTCGTGCCTTGTCTTTCGTTCGCAAGACGTGTAACGACTGCTTGGTGAATGAGCGGTTCGTTGTACTCTGCGCCGAATACCTTTTCGCTTAAATCTATCGTGCCGGCTTCCTTGCCGTCCATTTTATATACTTTAACTGTAGGCATCTTACTTCTCCTTATTTAACGGTGTCGTTGATGGTAACGACGCTTCCGTTCGCTCCGGGAACAGAACCCTTTATAAGAAGGCAGTTCCTTTCAGCGTCCACTCTTACGATTTCGAGATTTTGAATGGTTACGTTTTCAACACCGTACTGTCCGGCAAGGTGCTTGTTCTTGAATACTCTCGAAGGAGTACTGTTTGCGCCCATTGAACCGGGTTCTCTGTGAACGGGGCCTACACCGTGCGTTTCCTTGAGTCTGTGCTGATTCCATCTCTTGATGACGCCCGTATAACCGTGACCTTTGGTTACTCCGTGAACGTCTACCTTGTCGCCCGCTGCGAATACGTCAACCTTGACTTCTTGTCCGACTTCGTATGAAGCCATGTCTGCAAGTCTGAATTCCTTGAGTACCTTGCAAGGCTTAACGCCCGCCTTTTTGTACTGTCCGAGTTCGGGCTTGGTAAGCGACTTTTCCTTTGCTTCGTCAAAACCGAGCTTTAATGCGGCGTAGCCGTCTTTTTCAACAGTTTTGATCTGAACGATAGGGCAAGGACCAGCCTCGATTACCGTTACGGGAATTACTTTCCCTTCCGGAGTAAAGATTTGGGTCATACCCGCTTTACGTCCGATGATTGCTTTATTCATTGATAAAGTTCCTCCAAAAAAATTTTTCTTGCGGATTATCCGCTATTTCAGATACCGCGTTCCGCCGTTCCGCCGCTTTATTATATATAATGTATATAACAGTCGTCGTCTGCGAACCGTAGAGTATCAATTTTTACTTAACTTTGATTACAGTTTAATCTTAATGTCAACGCCCGCGGGAAGATGTACCGTATCCAACAATTTTGCATTGGGAGTGTAGATATCGATAATTCTCTTATAGGTGCGCTGTTCAAACTGTTCGCGGCTGTCCTTATATTTGTGGGGTGAACGGAGAATGGTGATAACTTCTCTTTCCGTGGGAAGGGGAATGGGGCCCGAAATCTTCGCTCCGCCTTTCTTCATCGTTTCAACGATACGTGCCGCAGCCAAATCTACAAGCTCGTGATCGTATGCCGCCAATTTGATTCTAATCTTCTGTCCTGCCATTTTAAAACTCCTTTTATACTAACGTTTTTCTTATCAACTTAACCGTGCGTATCGCAACTTTTCGCATAAAAAATCAGCTGCGGTTAGTCGCAGAGGTCACGCCTCTACATTTGTCAGTGTAAATTATCTGTCTTTGCCAGCTGAGCGAAGTTTTACAGTAACTTTACACCTCTTCCCTATACACAACGGTCATAAAGGGCATAGTAATGCCTTATATTGACATACTCAAGTAGTATAACCTAAAAATCAAGCTAAGTCAAACGAATTTAGCCACTTTTTTATATTTTTCGGAATATTTTTTAATTATCAAACATACATTCCGCCGCAAGCCTAAGTCCGTATTTAATACCGCACCTAAACGTTATGCGCACCCTCATATCCTCTTGCTCGGCTTCGTTCTCTAAAAATTTTTCAAGCTCTTCCTTTTGCTCGTCAGTAAGTGTCTTAGTAAATTTGTCGTAAATTTTAAGCGCCCTTTCGGAAGCTTCACGGTATTCCTTGCTTTTTTTAACTTCGTCGTAAATAGATTCGTCTGTTTCATAAACGTAATCGATAATCGAACGTTCCATAATT
>CAMWLA010000138.1 GCA_947174975.1 uncultured Clostridia bacterium
ATATAAGGACGAGAGCTTTGCCGATTATAAAAAATACAGTTCGCTTTACGTGAAAATATTTTTTCTTATCGGCGTTATGGTAGCTGTATTACTTGCTTAATGGATATAAGTATTATTTTTAAAATTGCCGCAGTAGGAATAATAGTCACGATAATCTGTCAAGTTCTTAAAAAATCTGATAGAGACGATATAGCAACTATTGTAAGTTTAGTAGGGTTAATAATCGTGCTTACGGTAGTCATTTCCATGATTGCCGACTTATTTACGCAAATTAGGCAATTATTTGATATTTTCTGATGCTCATTTTAAAGCTTTGCGTTATTGCCGTAATTACGGCAGTATGTGCATTTATTCTAAAAAATCATAAATCCGAACTTGTTCCGCTTTGCTTGATTGCGGGCGGAATTATAATGTTTTTATATGCGTTCGATTATCTTACGGAGAGTATTGAATTTATCCGCAACTTTACCGAAAGCGCACAGATTGACAACGAAATTATAAGAATAATATTTAAAATTATAGGGATAGGTTTTATGGTTGAAATAACAGCAAGCTCGGTAAAAGACCTTGGCTTCGAGAGTGTATCGGATAAGCTTATTCTTTGCGGAAAAATAATTATCTTCGTTGTTTCGGTTCCAATACTAAACAGCACGTATAAAATTATCGTGTCGCTGATTAATCTGATATGAAAAAGAAAATTATTCTGCTTGCAATTCTAATAATTGCGGTCGTTCTAATATTTGCATTAGCGGGTACTGTTGCGTATGCCGAGGAAGAGGAAAAGAAGGAGCTTAACGAAAATATTTCAAAGCTTTTAGAAGATCTCGATTTATCCGAGTTACAGAAGTATCTTGACGAAAACGACGGAAGTTTTCTTTTCCAATTCGGTAGTACGGCATCCGAAATTGTCGAATATCTTATTCACGGGAATTTAAGTACGGATTACGGCAGTTATTTAAGCGAACTGCTATCTATACTTTTTAAAAACGTTATTTCGCTTATTCCGGCGTTTGCTACGGTTGTTGCAATTGCTTTGCTGTCGGCAATAGTTAGCTCGGCAGAGGGAAATATTTTAGGAAAATCAACTTCGAAAATAGTACATTTGGCTTGCTATGCTCTGATAATTTTAATTATAACTTCGATGCTGTCGGGGGTAATATCAGACTGTATTGCAAGCATAAACCGTATACGAAAGCAAATTGAGATAATAACCCCGATTCTTGCGACTTTGACTGTCTTGACGGGCGGGACAAGTTCGGCAGCCATTTATCAACCGTCAGCGATATTTCTTTCGGGCGGTGCAGTGGAAATAATAAGCGGCTTCATTTTTCCCGCTACGATTGCCGTAATTGTACTTAATCTTATGTCAAAACTCAATAGCCAGATGTCGTTTTCGGGCGTTACTGCGCTTGTAAAAAGCATTATGAAGTGGGTAATAGGAATTACGGTTACCGTTTTCAGTATTTTTATTACTTTTCAGAGCTCGGCGTCATCGCTTTTTGACGGAATACTTTTCAAAGCAACCAAGTACGTAGTAAGCAACTCGGTTCCGATAGTCGGAAATTTTTTATCGAGTGGATTTGATATGCTGACGTCGGCGGGACTTTTAATTAAAAGCTCGGTAGGGTTATGCGGATTAGTTCTTTTGCTGTTTGAAATTATCGGCCCCATAATTTTGCTGGCATCGTTTTCGCTCATTTTAAAATTTGTGGGGGCAATCGTTCAGCCGATAGGTGAGAAGACGCTGTTTAGTCTTTTATCCGACCTATCGAAGGATATCGAATATTTTATCGCCGGTCTTTTAACGGTTGCTTTTATGTATGCGCTTATAATTATGCTGATAATAAATTCGGCTAACAGTTTTGTATGAAAATATATTTGCTTTCAGCCACGGCGGTAATTTTTCTGTCGGTTATAGTTTCTTTGATAATTCCCGAGGGAAAATTAAATAAAACGATAGTGTTTGTAATGAGAATGGTCTGCATATTCGTTCTGATACAGCCCATTACGGGAATATTTAAAGTAAGTACCAGTGCGACCGATGCGCCGCTTTACGATTATGAATACATCTGTAAGGTATACTCATATAATCAAAGCGAACAGCTTCAAAAATTGATACTAGAAAAATTTGAAGTTGAAAGTACATGTTTCGTAAATATCGGGTATGAAAACGGCGAATTCAAAGCCGACGGCGTAAATATTGAAATTAATCAGCAAAATGATGAATTAATTAGAAATATTTATGAATATTTAGAGGAGTTGAAATATATAAATATATCAGTATATGCGAAAAGTGATTGATTACGTGAAAAAAAACAAAAAAATAATCATAGTGGTCTTGCTGATTGCAATACTGATCGGTACCGTTTATATAATTGACAAAGGAAAGAATGCGCGCACGTCGTCAACGGTTGCGAATTCTGCAAAGAGTGACACCGAGATAAGGCTTAAAAATATTTTAAGTAACATCGACGGCGTGGGCAATACTGACGTAATGGTTACAGAGAACGAAGGAGAAATAATCGGCGTCGTAATCGTTTGTGAAGGCGCGGATAATCTGATGACCAGAAGCAATATACTTAACGCTGTTTCAACAGTGTTAAATATTGATAAAAAAATTATAGCTATTTATTCATTGACCGTATAAGGAGAAATTTATGTCAAAAACCAAAAAAATTATCGTAATGTCATCACTCGTACTTTTACTTGCAGTAACTGCGGTTCTTAACGTAGTTCTTGCAAGAACCAGAACAGCCAGCGGAGATTCCGCAGTGGTTTCAGCTAATTATTTCACTACATACCGTTCCGAAAGAACGACGACCAGAAGCGAAGAGCTTGTTCAGTTAGACAGCGTTATTGCGCTCTTCGACGAAAACAGCGAGAAGTACATCGAAGCTGTTAATCTTAAAATGAAAATAGTTGAAATAATGGAAAAAGAGCTTGCGCTTGAAACTATGATCAAGTCGAAAGGCTTCTCCGATGCAGTAGTTTCAATCGGTGTAGATTCCCAAAACGTAAACGTATTCGTTAATTCAAACGAGTTAGATATGCAAACTGCACTTTCAATCTATAGATGCCTTATAGATGAAGCTTCAGTAGATCCGCTGAATATTATTATAATGCCCGTCTACTCACAAGTGTAAAGTAGTTGCAAAATAAAAATAAAAGTGTTATACTAATGATAAGGAGATAAATATGGCACATATCAGACACGATTCCGCGTCGCCCAACGGCAAAGTTGTATATAATTCTGAAATTGTCAGCGGTATAGTCGCTTTGGCAATTAACGAAGTGGACGGAGTTTCGTTATTAAATACAAAGAATAGAGGAGTTAAGCTGAGTTTTGAAAAGCAAGGCATCGTTGCCGATATCAGCGTAAAAGTTGAAGCGAGCTATAATGTGCCGTCGTTAGCTTTCAGCATTCAGCAGTCAATAAAACACAACGTCGAGTCGATGACGAAGTATAAGGTTGCAAAAGTTGACGTTCACATTCAGGACGTTGATTTCTCTGAAAATTCGGCATTGTAAATATTACGTTATTCCCTTAAATTAACTTTTAAGGGAATTTTGTATTTGAAAGGTTAAAAATTATGCGTACAAATGCAAGAGAAGCTGCTTTTAAAATTTTATTTGCATCT
>CAMWLA010000139.1 GCA_947174975.1 uncultured Clostridia bacterium
CGGAACGATACCCGCGTTTCAGTTTGTGCCGCTGTCTTTTTTTAATAATATTTTCATAATAGGCGTAAATCTTTTCTTTTTGCTTTCCGGCTACTTTAAAATTAATTTCCGGCCGTCAAAGGTTTTGTTGCTTATCTTCAAAGTATATTTTTACTGGCTTGTTTCGCAATTGCTTGCTTTTGCGATAGGCATATACGAACCGCAGTCGGTTTCGGACTTTCTTTTAACTTTTATCATTGCAATCTCAAAGTACTGGTTCATTGTCGTCTATATTTTGCTGTGCATAACGGCTCCGCTTTTAAATTCGTTTGCGCAGTCATTATCGAAAGCGGGAGTTAAATATTTTATATCAGTAAGCCTTGCATTTTTCGTGTTCGGCGGGTTCGTCGCAGATATTTTTTATCCCTATTTCGGAACCGGTGAAGGCTTTTTACCGCTATGGGCGTGGATAGTATATCTGTACGGCAGATTTATAAAAATTTATTGGGAAGATATAAAGTTAAAGACACGGTATTTGTTTTTAATTTGGGCAGCGGCAACGCTTTTGAATTTTGCCTCGCTACAGCTGATTTATTTCGTATACGGTAACGGCAAAATGGTGTTTCACTTTTTTGCATATAATAATCCGTTTATCGTATTGGCTTCGGTAAGTCTGTTTACGGCATTCGCGAGGATGAACATAAATTCGAACAAGAGAGGAATATCCGTCGTTGCCGGACATACGCTTGCAGTATATCTTCTGCATTCAAACAATATGCTTATCTCTCCGTACCGCGGGGCGTTAATCGGTGCGGTAAAACCCTTTTGGGCAAAGATGATATTGCTGTTTCCCAATATGCTGTGTTTGTTCATGTTAGGTGTGACGGTGGATATAATCTATGAATTTTTACTTGGCAAATACGTAAACAAGTTGTTTGTAAAAATTGAAAACGGTATAAAAAAGTTATATGAAAAAACTAAAAAAACTTCGGACGTTTAAGTCCGAAGTTTTTAAATTTAATTTTGATTTGCGGCTTCTTCTTTTTTCTGCCGATGTTTTCCCGTTGACGAGGGGAGAATGAAATGCATTAGATCCGTTATCCAACCCGATACGGGGAACGCGGCTTCGATTACGACTACGATTATCAGTATTTTTGCATAGTCCCAATGCAGTTTATCCCAGCCGTCGTAGAACATATTTCCGAGTACCGGAACCGCATAACACACAATGGTTACGGCAAGCACGCTTAAACACAATACTGCGCGGTACGCGTTGAACGGTCTGCATATTCTGTAAACCATTACAAGTCCCGAGAAAGTCAGCGCAATCATACACATTGCTTTGTAGTGTTCGCCGAACTCTTCGGGGTTTGCTACGTTAGTGATATACATTGACATTACGCATATCAGCATAGTTAGTGCGCCCGCGACGGCTCCGCTCATAACGTGTGTAATAAACTTTCCTTGCACTCGTTCTTTGTTCGGTTGAAGCGAAATGAAGAAGGAGGGGATAGCGATTACCGTTACTTCCAATAAAAGAACGTTCTTCGGCATAAATATATATGCTTGACCCATCGCGCAGAAGATTATGGCAAGTAATGCCGTAAACAGCGTTTTCATTAGGTACAGTGAGGACGAGTTTTTAATATTGTTTATAACTCGTCTGCCCTCGGCAACGACCTTAGGCATATTGTTGAAATTGTTGTCCATAAGCACGATGTGGCTTACGTTTCGCGCCGCTTCACTGCCAGATGCAACCGAAATTGCGCAGTCGGCTTCTTTCAGCGCGAGAATGTCGTTTACGCCGTCACCCGTCATTGCTACGGTGTTGCCTTCGGCTTTTATGGCGCGTACCAGAATTGCTTTCTGTTCGGGCGTAACTCTGCCGAAAACGGTGTATTTATTTGCTACGTTTTCAACTTCCTTGTCGTTAAGTCCTTCAAGCGAAATGTATTTGTCTGCATCCTTTATGCCCGCGCGCTTTGCAACTTCGCATACGGTCACGGGGTTGTCGCCCGAAATAACCTTTACGTTTACGTCGTTATTTTTAAACCAGTTTATTGTTTCAATTGCGTCTTCACGGATATTGTCCGCAATTGATATAACCGCAATGGGCTTTAAAACTGCGGGCAGCTTGTCGCCGACTATAGGAACGGGGGAGTAAGCTAATACGATAACCCTAAGACCCATCTGCGCATAGCTTTTAACTATCTTTTCAACCTTAGCGGGATAGGGCTTTAAAACGAATTCCGGCGCACCCATTACGAACGTTCCAACGTCCTCGAACGACGCCGCCGAAAGCTTGATCTTTGACGAGAAAGGAATTGTGGCAACGGGGGTAAGCCTATTGCTTATTCCGAAGTGGTTGTGAAGTGCTATAGACGTCTGATTATTTGCGTCCAATGCTGCAAGCATACTGCCCATTATATCGTTTAATGAATAGTCGCCTACAGTGTTTAAAATTACGCAATCGTTTACGCGCATTCTGCCGTCTGTAATCGTTCCCGTCTTATCAAGACATAAAACGTTTACTCTTGCAAGCATTTCAAGCGAATACATATCTTGCACAAGCGTTTGATTCTTTGCAAGTCTTACGATACCCAAAGCAAGCGCAACGCTCGTTAGAAGCAACATTCCCGAAGGAATCATACCAATTACAACCGAGCAAGTTCGCTGTATGGCGTAATTGATATTTGCCGAGAATATAAAGTTGGTTACGTTATCGGGTATAGTAGCAAGATCTTTCTTCGCTACGAAAAACATCCATATAGCGATAGGGAAGATGAGGAAAGAAATTGCCTTGATAATGAGCTTAGTTGAATTCATAAGCTCGGATTTCGGCTTTTTATATTTCTTTGCCTTCGACGTCAGCTTTTCAAGATAAGTTTCTTTACCTACTTTGTCGACTCTGAATTTGCCGTTTCCGCTTGAAATAAAGCTTCCCGCATACAGACTATCGCCGACGTTTTTCTTTATCGAAATAGATTCGCCCGTCAAAAGACTTTCGTTTACTTCAACCGAGCCTTCTGCAAGAATACAGTCCGCGGGGACTTGATTTCCGAGTTCGAGGAGAATTACGTCGTCCATAACGATTTCGGTAACGGGAACTTCAACGGTTTCGCCGTCGCGTATCGTCTTGACCGAATTCGATGCCAGAATCGACAGTTTATCGATAGAAAGTTTCGAACGGATCTCTTGTATAATACCTATGCCGATATTTGCAAGCGTTATAAATATTACAAGGTAGTTTGTAATTCCCTTAGTTCCGGAAATGAACAGCGCGATTCCGGCAATCAGACACAATAGGTTGAAAAACGTGAATATATTGCCGATGAATATGCTTGCGTACGAACGGGAATAATTTTTGTTCGTATCGTTGAATAGGAACTGTGTAAACCTTGTCTGAACTTGCGCGGAGGTAAGTCCCTTGTTAAGTCTGGGTGAAAATCTTTCAACGTTGGTTGCAACCGCTTTCTTGGGATGCTTTTTGAAGTATTTGATAATTTTTTGCTTGTCGAATACTTCTTCCGTGGGCGCGTCCGTGGGGGCGGGAATAGGTGCCGTTTCCGCAACGCTTGCTTCGGCTGTTACGGCAGTTTCT
>CAMWLA010000140.1 GCA_947174975.1 uncultured Clostridia bacterium
GATTATACTGTCCGTCGTTCCAATATTGAGACATTGCGTTATGTTTATTTATTATATTTACAATTGTTTGATTCGTGGTTTCTATATAATTACTAAGCGCCCTTTCAAACTGTTCCAACACCTCCGGTGTGGTATTAATAAGCTCATTCCCCGCCATAGTCCCTCCTATGATTTTAACTGTAAATTGTTCAATATAAATTGGTGCAGGTTCACTGGTTTCATTATACCGACATAACGCACAAATTCTTTTATATAGAATCTGAATTGTTTCACTAATTGTATAATAAATTCCATATATATTTTTCGCTGTTTCTTTCAGCTCTTCACCGGTACGTACGTAAATTCTATCAGCCCATTCGGTACCGATTCTATTGTAAGCCTTATCCATCTCATTTTGATTAGCACAAAACTGCTTGCACGAACTCGCAAGGAAACGTATATATTCTTGTGCGGGAATAAGTTGAATATTAATAGAACCCATTATTGTACACTCCATTCATAAGGTAAAAATTTCGTAGGCTGACTTTCGTCTATTATAATTGCATACTCCATTTCACTTTTATCTAATCCGCCCTCTTGTTCGTCATACAAGCTTGCATAAGCACTTTGCTTTGCCGCCCTTAAACAATCAACGATTTGTTTATAAGAAACTATATCGTCGTCATCGGGACGCTTAGGAACAATAATGACGTCTTTCATATTAGGTTCGCTTGCGAAAAGATCCCGTTTACTGTCATCGAAAACATTCATATCGGAGAAATGCATCATCATATATATCCTGTATTTCTTTCCGTTAGTAAACAATTCTTTGAAAACCGATAAAAGGTCTACGTTATCAGTTTTTTCAACGGAAGCATTATTTTTATCTCCATCATCAGCAGTTGATTTTGAGCTTTCCCTGGAATCATCACTAAAAATACTATTAAAATCCATTACTTTTATGCCTCTCAAGCTACTTCCTTGGGCTTTTTCAATTTGCTTAATAAAATCGTCGGTAGAATGTATTACCAATTCTATCGGTCCGCCGATATTTTCACCCGCTTCAAGCAACTCGACACGTTTATGATATATATCGTTAAGTTTTTTAAGTATATCTGCAATTTCATCCGAGTTCCTTGCAAATCTTACACCGTTGTGGGTTTGCTTGCTCCACTGCATCATTACGTTTAAGTTTCTGTCGGCAGAACGCACTAAATCTATATAATATACGTTAGGTCCGTCCTCGGCAATAGCAGAAAGCTTCTTTAAAAGCGTATATTCAATACTTGCCGCCCTATATTCGTCACCGAAAATAAATAACAACGGGTTTTCCGAATCAACTTTATATTCAACTAATCCGCCCAGACGGGTTTCACCGATTCGCGAAACAATTCTTCTGGACTTTTTGTATTCTGCTTTTGCCGCGTTCTCATCGACAACGAGTGAAGACGCGGGTTTGATTGAGAAATCGGGCTTGCCCATTATTATCGTATCGTTACCCTTTATGTTACGATACTTTTCGTTAATCATATCAATAAGCTTATCCTGCTCTTCCGCATTACCCGCATAAGCCGATCTCATTCTGCGTTTGCCTATTCCGTCGGAATAAAGGCAGTTACCTATAAGCGAGCTGAGGAAAGCTCCGTCCTGACTGTCACAGTCGGTAACGAGCCTACCCAGCTTATTGTTCGTAAATTCAAAGCGGTGGTTAGCCTGAGATACGGTTTCGCTGAATACGTCGTCATAGAGCTGAGAGCACATTATAAGGCTTATGCCTGCCGATCGTCCCTGCTGGGCAATATTTTTCAACACTTCAACGCATTCACGCATTCTGCCCATTTGCGTATATTCGTCAATTACTACGACGAGCCTCGGCATAAGTGGCAAGCCCTTACTGCCTTGTCTCTCGTTATAATCAACTAAATCTCCGCCTCCGGAACGGGCTATTTCATCCATACGCCTATGCATCTCGTCGCTCAGATATTTTAACAGCTCGGACGCGTCCTTACGCTTGTTTTTTAACGCCATCATCTTG
This sequence comes from uncultured Clostridia bacterium, assembly GCA_947174975.1. Classification (GTDB taxonomy): domain Bacteria; phylum Bacillota; class Clostridia; order Christensenellales; family Borkfalkiaceae; genus Coproplasma. Next base: position 2,015 of record CAMWLA010000140.1, read on the forward strand.
ACGTGTTTAAGCCGTTTATAGGTATCTTCGCTGAATCCGGTTCCGTCTTTAAAGTCCATCAACCAGAAATGCAATTCATCGGGCGAATAATTCCACGCGCCGCCCAGTACGATATTTTGCAAAAGCGAGCTTTTACCTGAACCCGAAGTACCCGCTATAACCACGTGCGCCGCGGGGCTTTTAACTTCCAGATTTAAGGTAAGCCTGTTGCTACCCTCTTTGCCGATAGGGATTTCAAGGCAAGAAGAGAATGATTGTTTACGAACGGGATGCTCGTCGTTAATATCTTTAAATCTTATACTGCTTACGTAATCTTTCAGCTTCTGATGCAATTTCTCATAAAAGCTATTCGTTAAATTTTTATTGCCTTGAACTGCATCAATCGCCTTATCGGCAACGTTTAGTTTTTTATCTAAAAAATAATATTCTTTTTTACAAAGTGCGGTGAGATCATCTTTATAATCCGCATTGCAAAGCAATAGTAAATACAAACCGTGCCTATTTCCGTTAATCATTATATCTCTAAGATTTTTTCTGCTTTGCTCATCTACACCGTTAGGGTAATCTTTAATTACAACCAGCGTTAACGGCTCGGCATTGTCGTTATTCAGAGCATTATATCCGATAATATTGTCATACCCCGAAGAAAGAATACTCATTCTTTCTTCCAAGATTTTGCCAAGATTAGAAATAGCGCTTCTTATCCCTTCCGGATTTGTTTCAACACCGGGATGCTTGCCGGACAGCAGAAGTTTAACGTTCGGTTTAGGGCTTATTTTGCCAAGCTTATTGATCAACTGACTTCCGACTTTTTGGTGCATTGCGCATATATTTTTGAAATACGCCGGATAACACTGAACAAATCTTGCCATTATGTTTTCAATAATGGCATAAATGCTTTCGGATTCAGAATCTTGCTCGTCATATCTTATCAGAATATTCGCCGAATTATCGCAAACGTTTAAATCGATTTTTTCAACAGAAGCCGTAGGCAACGCAATTTTTTCACCGAACTGCGGCAAATCAATAACTTTGCTCGGTCCGTCCGCTCTTCCTATAATAAGTTCCGCTTTATCAAAAACCGAATTATTAACCTCGGGCTCTGCGGAGAACGCTAACTGAGCTTCGATTTTATCGTTAAAAACTTTTATTTCTTCTTTGACTTTCTCTATTAGCCCCAAAGCTTTATTTTTATCTTCTTTGCTTTTTGCATTGCGCTCATTAAAATATGCGTCACGCTCTTTGATTTGCAAATTTATCGCGTTTTGTTTTATTTCCCCCTCTCTTATGTATTGCTTTAGGTAATTTTCAAGATTTGCTCTGATATCGCATATGTTTTTATAACATTGAGCCAACCCCTTAATTATTGCAGAATCACTGTAAATTCCCTTTACACAATATTTTTTTATAAAATCGGAAAATGCCTCGAAATTTTCTCTTACGGCATAGAGAAATTTTTCTTTAACGTAATTAGGGGAAGCAACTTTAATTGC
>CAMWLA010000141.1 GCA_947174975.1 uncultured Clostridia bacterium
CAAGGTAACCTTTACCCCCAAAGATGAACCCATTGACGACAAAGTCGATAGCTTTGTAAAAAAGATTTTGAACAACCTTAAATTTAAACTTAACATAACGTTAAGATAATTCAAATAATAATCCACCCGCCAAGCGGGTGGATTATTATTTATTAGGAACTAATGCAGTATCAAAGCCCGACAAAGAAGCTTGCAAATATGTATCGGGAATTTTGCCCGTTATTACGCTTTCGCAAATAAGCACTTCGATTGTTGACGCAAGATTTGTACTTTTAGACGGAAGTATTATAGAAATATCGGAAACAATTTCAAGATACAGCGAATGAAGCGTTTGATTAATTCCCGCTTGTCTGAATTTTGAAACAAACCGACATTCAACGTTGCTTATGGGAATTATTTTAATATTTATCTTTTGCCCGAAACCGGCAAGCGCTTCAATTCCCGTAAGGGCACCCAAAGGCACCATTATTCCCTCTGCACTCATCTTGGTTAGATTTTCTTGCGACAAATATGCAGTATCCCTTGCTATTCTGTTTATTTTAAGGCTGTCCGTAGTTATCGAAGTAACGTTGCCCGAGCTGTCACGCTCAATGCTGATTAAATCGTCGTAGCGCACCGCGTCGTTCAACGTATAATAAATTGCGTCGTTTACGGCAACCGTAGTAATCGAACGTATCGTTGCCTCGCTTATAGAGATGAGCACGCGCGTTACGTTTCGCTGAAAATAAATGAGCGTTCCTATTGCCAAAAGACAAATCAACACAAAAATTATTTTAAATCGCTTAAATTTACGGTTTTTCTTTGCCATACAATATTGTATGTCAGTTCCGCTTGGTTCTTGATTTAAAAATTAAAGACATTATAAACGCAAACACAACTGCCGCAGTCACGCCCGCGCTTGCGGCGGACAGCGAACCGGTAACAGCATAGAAAAATCCTTTCTCCGCTCCCTTTATTGCTCCGTTGGCAAGAAGGTAACCGAATCCCGATATGGGCACGGTTGCCCCCGCACCGGCAAAATCGACCAATGGTTGATAAATGCCGATAGCCGTAAGCACAACGCCGGCAAGCATAAAATAAACCAAAATTTTACCAGCCGTTAAATCGGTAAAATTAATTATAAGCTGCGCTATTAAGCATATACCGCCACCGACGGCAAAAGCTTTCAGATACGCCAAAGCTATCATTAATATTTCTTGACCCATACTATAACTCCAACTCAACTGCGTGACATATACCGGGAATGCTTTCACCTTGTCCCGAAGATACGGTTGAAAGCAACGCGCCCGTCGCCGCAAATAAAATACGCTTATACAAGCCCGCTTGCATTTTTGTTAACACATAAGAATTAAGCACGACTGCCGAGCAGCCCGCACCGCTGCCGCCTTGGAATTCGCTTTCAACTACTTTATAAATTATTTCTCCGCAGTCGACGTGAACCTTTGAAATGTCATATCCTTTTTCCCACGTTAGGTCTTTTACAATACGGCTACCAAGCGCGCCTAAATCGCCCGTTAGAATCATATCATAATCGGAAGGCTGTTTGCCGGTATCCTTTAAATGCTGAATTATGGTGTCTGCCGCCGCGGGGGCGGTTGTCAATTTACCACCATATGTTTTCAATATTTTTGTGCAAAATGCATAAAAGCGGGCTTTCGCCCGCTTTTAAATTGATTTATGCACTTTCGTGCGTGTTTTCAAATTGCTTTAATAATTCAGCCGTTAAATTAAGAGTATCACGGCATTTCAAACGAATTTCAATTTCACCGCTATCATGTATTAAAATATTTTCAATTAGTTCAACCACAATATTCCTTGTCAGCTTTTCTATTCCGTCATACCTTTTAAATGAAGAAACAAACTCTTTTACATAATCTTTAATTTCAACCGTTTCCAATTCACTTTCAAGGCGTTTTATCTCTTCTTCATTTTTCAATGCTATGTTCTCATACTTTTCTTTTAGAACCAAATATTGAGCTCTACTTATAAGTCCGCTTTTATAGTCGGGATAAATATCAACAAGTATTTTATTTGCCTTGTCTATTTCTTGACGCTTAGCGGAAATCATCGCATTAAGCCGCTTAGACCTATCACTATTGATTAGTTCATTATTAATCTTATTCGTCAATCGGTCGAAATCAACTGCAAGACTAATGTACTTGTTCAAGAAAGTCAAAACCGCCTCTTCTAAAACTTCCGCACGAATTGCGTGCTTAGTACATAGATGATTTTTCTTATACGTTGAACATACGTAATACTCATAAACTTTCTCCCCTTGTTTTACCGTTCGTTTCTGCATTGCTCTACCACAATCTGCACATTTAATAAAACCCGATAAAACCGAAAGCTTTCCTTTATTCGGACTAATTCTTGTATCACGCTTTAAAAGCGATTGAACCTTATAAAAATCAGCTTTTGAAATTATAGGCGCGTGAGTGTTCTCAACTATTATTCTGTTTTTCCTTTCTACAGATTTAGAAACGTGAATTTTGTAACTTATAACCTCGTTCTTTTTCTGAATTAAGTTTCCGATATAAAGTTCATTAGTAAGAATTCTACGTACTGTAGAATCATTCCATAATCCGCTACCGCTATGCAGTTTCTTATATGATGCCGGATTAGGAATTTTTTGTTCATTTAATTCACGTGCTATACCGATTATGCTGTAACCATCAATAAACTTAGCGTATATCGAACGCACAATTTCCGCAGCCGTTTCGTCAATAATAAGTTTATTGTGGTCGTTCTCATCTTTCTTATATCCATAGGCTGCAAACGAACCGATAAACTTTCCTTGCTTGCGCCTTATATCAAGCGCGGAACGCACTTTCATTGAAATATCGCGGCAGTATTCATCGTTAATAATATTCTTAAACGGAACTATTATGTTGTTTATCGAAGAAGGATTTTCTGCGTCAATCATATCATTGACAGAAATAAACCGAATTTTAAAAAGCGGAAAAACCGTTTCAAGGTATTTACCCGCCTCAACGTAGTTCCTACCGAAACGGGATAAATCTTTAACTATTACACAGTTAATCTTTTTTGTTGTAATGTCCGCCATCATCCGTTGAAATGCCGGGCGTTCGAAGTCTGTTCCACTCCAACCATCATCTATATAATAATCGTAGAGATTGATTGTCGGATGTTCTGCGATAAAGCGCTCTAAGATAGCTTTTTGTGAGCTTACGCTTTCGCTCTCCAATTTATCACCGTCTTCCCTTGATAAACGAATGTACAGCCCCGCATTCCACACATACGATGGCGCAAAGACTGTATCTAAAGTTTGATATTTACTTGTTCTTGCCATATGTACTTCGTTGCAGACATTGACACGTTAACACATTTGTATTATATATCAATGCCAATCTAAATGCAATCTTTTCAGCCTATTCTCCTTGTAGCAATATTAACCAGCGCACTTTCAATTGTCGGTGCTTTTGGATTATCTGAAAAAACTACTTTTACATGCCTTTCTTTATTCTGA
>CAMWLA010000142.1 GCA_947174975.1 uncultured Clostridia bacterium
ATTTTATTGAGTCGGTTGTTTAAAAGCGCACAAATAAATTCTTTGCAGTAATATCTTTTAAGCCAAGCGGTCTGATATGCGAGAACCGCATAAGCCGCAGCATGCGACTTGTTAAACGCATAGGACGCAAAACCTTCCATATCAGCAAAAATTTTATTTGCAACCTCGGGAGATATACCGTTCTTTACACAACCGTCGATTTTGCTGCCGTTTATATCACTTACTCCACCATATATAAACTTATCTTTTTGCGCCATAAGGGTCTTTTTATCTTTCTTACCCATTGCACGCCTTACAAGGTCTGCTTCACCGAGAGAAAAGCCAGCAAGAAATTGGAAAATCTGCATAACTTGCTCTTGATAAACCGGTATACCATAAGTTACCTTTAATATCTGTTCTTCCGCTTCGCAGTCGTAAGAAATATTTTCAAGACCGTGCTTTCTGTTGCAGAACGAATCAATAAATTTCATAGGACCCGGACGGTAAAGCGAAACTCCCGCTATCAGATCTTCAAGACAGTCGGGCTTAAGCGTTTTCATAAACCTTTTCATTCCGCCGGCTTCGAGCTGGAACACGCCGTCGGTATCGCCGTCTGAAATCAGGGCGTAAGCTCCCGCATCTTTATATCCTATTTTATTGAAGTCTATCTCTTTGTTATGGTTTTCACGAATATAATCAACACATTTCTTTATATCGGTAAGTGTGGCAAGCGCAAGGAAGTCCATTTTTAACATTCCGAGCGATTCGATTTCCTTTGCGACGTACTGGGTTGTAATATCGTCACCGTTACGCGATAACGGTACGTTATCTGCAATTCTCTTCTGGCATATAACTACACCAGCTGCGTGTATACCCGTCTGACGGGGCATACCCTCTATTTGCAACGCCATATCAATTACGCGCCGAAGGGTATCGTCAGTTTCGTAAATTTCGCAAAACTCACTGTTTTTTACAGCTCTAAGTTCATTCAATTTGCCTTCAAGTTCTGCTTTTTTATCTTCATCGGCCTCGCTGTCGTATTTTTTCTTTACACCGTCTATTCTTCTACCCAACAAGTCCCCGATGGATGTTTTACCGTCCATTATCTTTGTGAGTCTATCTGTTTCCGAATACGGTACACGCATAACCCTACCGACGTCTTTAATGGAGTTTTTCGCCGCCATCGTTCCGAAAGTAACAATTTGGCAGACGTTTTCTTTGCCGTATTTTTGGCGGACGTATTCGATAGTTTCCTCACGTCTATCGGTGCAGAAATCGATATCAAAGTCGGGCATTGATACACGGTCGGGATTTAAAAAACGCTCAAAAAGCAGATCGTACTGCAAAGGTTCAACGTCGGTTATTCCTATTGAATATGCCACGATTGAGCTTACACCGGAGCCTCTTCCCGGACCTACCGGTATTCCGTGCTCTTTTGACCAGTTAATGAAATCCCAAACAACGAGATAATAGTCGGCATATCCCATTCCGCAGATTATTCCGAGTTCGTACTCAGCCCTATCAAGCTCGCGCTGCGTCGGGGTGCCGTATCGCTTAATTAATCCTTCGCTTGTCAGCTTGCGCAAATACTGCTCTGCCGTACTTCCGTCGGGCGGAGTGTATGTAGGAATAAGCGTATTATCTTTTTCTGGATAACCTTTTTTATTTAGATTAAATGCAGGTTCGGTCACCTTGTCGGCTATTACACGCGTATTCGAAATTGCCTTAGGAACGTTTTTAAACAGTTCCGCCATTTCGTCGCCGGATTTGAAATAGAACTCGTTTGTAGAGAACTTCATTCTCTTAGGGTCATCAAGCTGTTTCTTCATCTGAATACACATCAAAACGTCTTGCATTTCCGCATCTTCTTTTTTAAGATAATGCACGTCGTTTGTGGCAACCAGCTCTACACCGATTTCATTTGCAAGCTTAATTAAAAGCGGCAAAATGCGTTTTTCTTCTTCTATTCCGTGATCTTGAATCTCGATATAGAAATCATCTTTAAATATATCTTTAAAATAGAGCGCAAGCTCCTTCGCGCCTTCGTAATCGCCGGCAAGCAATCTGCGCGGTATTCCTCCCGCAAGGCAAGCAGAAAGACAAATTACACCTTCAGAATGCTCTTTCAAAACCTTATAATCGATTTTCGGCTTATAATAAAATCCGTCTACAAAAGCCATTGAATCGAGCTGAACGAGATTGATATATCCCTTTCTGTTCTTTGCAAGTAAAATAAGATGCTCGGCAGTGTTCGACGTTTTATCGTGCATATCGGCGGTCGCATAAAACTCACAGCCTATTATGTATTTTAATCCGGCCATTGTTGCTTTCTCGGCAAGCTGCAGAGTGCCGTACATATTGCCGTGGTCGGTCATACAAACGGTATCTATTCCGTTTGCCTTACAATACTCAATCAAATTATCGATTTTGCAAGCACCGTCTAAAAGCGAATATTCTGTATGCAAATGTAAATGTATGAAGTCAGTCATATTTTCCTCATTCCAGCGTTTTAGCTATATCTGAAATTCTTCTCATTCTGTGATTTATGCAGCTTTTTGAAATATTAAGCCGTTGAGCAAGCTCGTTCATTGAAGCATTTTTATCAGCAAGCCGCGCTTCGGCAACGTCAAACAGCATTTTATCAAGGCTTTGAAGCCCAACCGTTCCGGCAATAAGCTCAATTGCGCGAACTTGATTAACCGAAGCAGTCACGGTCTTATCGATATTTGATACCGAACAATTATTTACCCTATTTTCGTTGTTGGTTTTATCCTTTTTTTCTACAATTTCATTGAGTTTGTCAAGACAGTTATAAGCTGATATCACGTTTAAAAGATCGGAAATTACTTCCTTGCTCTTCACGTAAACCACTGCGCTGTCCTTCCTTGAAACAAGCTTTGCAAGTATTTCGAAATCACACAACAAACTACAAAAATCACTTGCGGTTATTTTGTTTGAAAATACAATTTCGAAATGGTACCCGGTTCGACTGTAAACTCTATCTTCGGGAAGCGTACAGCTTCCGCCACCCAAAAAAGCGCCTTTAATGAACGCGGCCTTGCAACAGTCTTTTTCAACAAGCTTTTCGTCTATACCGAACGAAAGCATTACACCATCTTTGTCCTCTTTCACTATACTCAGCTCGTTTAAAAGGCGTTGAGCATCTTTGCCGACACATTCGAACGTAAGCTTGTCCCTTCCGCCCATAGAGTCAAATCTGGCGCCGCTGACAGTCGGATGAAGATTAAAAGTATTTTCAAGCATATCGACGATAAACTCTGCCGTACTTTCATTTTCGGTAGTAATTTCAAAACCGAACTCACCGCCTCGAGATATTACGCTTCCGCTAGTTCGAATAAATGCAGAAACTACGGCAAGCATACAGCACTTGGCGTCTATCGGCGATTGAGTTATTTCGTTTTTGATTTCTTCGGTAAAATTCTGCATATTACAATTTTTCTGC
>CAMWLA010000143.1 GCA_947174975.1 uncultured Clostridia bacterium
TATTAAAACGGTTATGTGAAATTATTGTTAAAAAAGCTTTGTCAGATATTCGACGCTTTCAAGCATAAGACCCTTTGCCGGCATAGTTTTTCCGACGCAATCTCTATCACACTTTTCAAGCGAACGGACGATATCTTCTTCCTTAATTCTTCCGGCGGAATAATAAATCATAGTTCCGACAAGCGTCCTTACCATATTGTACAAAAACCCGTTTCCGGTGACGTATACCGCCACGTCGCAGCCGTCTTTTTTTATTTCTATATTATAAATTCTGCGTACGGTAGTTTTAACTTGCGAACCAGCCGCACAATACGCCTTAAAATCGTGTTCACCCTCAAACAGCTTTGCGGAGTATTCAAGCTTTTGCAAATCCACGTTATACTTAATCTGTACGGAATATCTGTCTTTTAAGGGCTGTCTGCGCTGTGAAAGGTAAACCCTATAACAGTACGTTTTTTTCTTTGCGCTCGACTGTGCGTCAAACCCGTCCGGCGCAACAACCGTCTGCAAGACACTTATATCTTGTGGTAATCGGACGTTCAAAGCGTCGGCAAGCTTTTCCGCTGGGATGGAAGTTTGCGCGTCAAAATGGCAAACTTGCGCTTTGGCGTGAACACCGCTGTCCGTTCTGCCGCTTGCGGTAACGTTAACTTTATATCCAAGCGTATCTTCAAGCGCTTCTGTAAGCTTTTGTTGTACGGTGACGGCGTTTTTCTGTATCTGCCACCCTCCGTAATTTGTTCCGTCGTAAGATAAAAGCAACGCGTATCTCATCAGCTTAACCTTATATACTCGTAAATTTCGGGAAATATGCGGTTTGCATATATATTTAAGAAGACAACACCGGTAATCAGACCCGCATACAACAAAGTGATTATCACATCGCGCCACCCGAATTTTAACTTCTTATATTTTGTTCTGTTTTTTGAACCCGAATAGCACCTTGCATCCATTGCGTCGCCAAGCTCCTCCGCACGGCGGAACGCACTTATTAAAAGAGGTATTAATATAGGAACTATTGCTTTAATACGCTTGAATATGTTTCCGCTTTCAAAATCTGCTCCTCTTGCCTTCTGAGCCGATATTATTCGGTTTGTTTCATCAATTAACGTAGGAATAAATCGCAGTGCAATAGACATTATAAGCGCAAGCTCGTGAACGGGAAACTTAATCCATTTCAAAGGAGTTAAAAGACTTTCTATTCCATCGGTAAGCTCAACCGGAGTAGTTGTAAGTGTCAGCAATGCAGAACCCATTACCAAAAAGAAAAGTCTTAGCACAAAAAACACAGTAAAAATAATACTTTCACGGTAAATTTTAATTATGCCCCAATGGACTAAAGGAGAAGTTTTACCACCGTGGAAAAACAGATTAAGTACGGCGGTAAAAATCAGCAATACTATGATTGCTTTGATTGAACGCAAAACACTTCCGAGAGGCACACGCGAAGCAATAATAGTAGCAACAAGTACTATAAGGCACGCAACCAAAGCATAAAAATTTTTTGCAAGAAACAACGCGACAATATATGCAATAAGTGCCAGAAGTTTTATTCTCGGATCGGATTTGTGTACGAATGATTTTGTAGGATAATATTGTCCGAAGGTTACGTCGTTAAGCATTCTTACCTCCGTAAACTTCAAGCACCTTTTGAGTGAAATCTTCCAAAGTGCAATTACATTCTATTATTATACCCGATTTTGACAACTCTTCACAAACCTTTGAAGTCAAAGGAACGTCAAGACCTAGTTCGCGTAAAGTATCGCTTTGAGAAAACAGTTTATAAGGTCTTTCGCACAGCACAACTTGCCCGTTGGAAATAACTGCTGCCTTAGTGCAGTTTTCCGCGACTTCGTCCATATCGTGGGAAACTATAATTACAGTCTTGCACCACTCCTTATGAAGCTTGTGCAAAAGTGCGATAATTTCCCTTTTACCGAGAGGGTCAAGCCCCGCGGCGGGTTCGTCCAAAATGAGTATTTTGGGTCTTGTAACTATCACGCCCGCAATTGCGACACGGCGCTTTTGTCCGCCCGACAAATCGAACGGCGACTTGTCCTTAACTTCATTATAGTCAAGCCCGACCATTTCGATACTGCTTTTTACCGCCTCTTCAACTTGTTCGGTGGTGAGGTCTTTTTTGAAATTTTTAAGTCCGAACGCAACGTCCGCAAATACGCTTTCTGCGAAAAGCTGATATTCGGGATATTGGAAAACCATACCAACGTCGGAACGCAGCATACGAAAGTCACATTTCTTTTGACTTAAATCGTATTCGCCGATTTTAATTTCCGGAAGAACTGGCGGTGTTTGTCCTTTTTTAACACACTTTTTACGGTATTTTTTTTCTGCTTGCGGCAATTTAATGAGTGCGTTAAAATGCTGCACGAGTGTTGATTTTCCGCTACCGGTATGACCGATTATACCGAAAAACTCACCTTCGTCAATATGCAGATCTATTCCGCTCAACGCTTTCGTTGCAAAAGGAGATTTTTTCGAATACGTGAACGTAAGGTTTTTAACGTCAATATCCCACTCGTGATCAGAATTAGTTTCCTCTTCTCCGACCGATGAAGAATTTGCTCTATTTATACCTTTATTTTTTAGATTTTCTACAATTGAAAAAGCAAGCTCTTCGGAATGAAGCACATTATCTATGCTCATTCCGCCTCTATTAAGAGAGTTGACTATTTCGGTTATACGGGGAAGGCAAAGATTATACGCTTCAAGCTTATCACCGTTCTCAAAAATTTCTTCGGGAGTACCCGATAAAACTATTTCACCACGATTGAGTACTACCGTTCTGTCGGCAAGTAAAGCTTCTTCCATAAAGTGGGTAATGAGTATTACGGTCATCCCCTCTTCTTTATTTAACTTTTTAATAACCTCTATGACTTCGCGCCTACCCTTAGGGTCAAGCATTGCGGTTGATTCGTCCAAAACTATTATGTCGGGTTTAACGGCAAGCACGCCGGCAATTGCAATACGCTGTTTTTGTCCGCCGGAAAGACGCGAAGGCGTTGAATGGCGGAATTTTTCCATTCCCACCGCTTTAAGCGCCCATTCAATTCTTTCGCCTATTTCTTCCCTCTTTATACCGACATTTTCGGGACCAAATGCTACATCATCCTCGACGATAGACGCAACCATCTGGTTGTCGGGATTCTGAAAAACGATGCCTACGTGTTTTCTTATCTCCAACGAATTTTTTCCTTCGGATACGTTAAGACCGAGAACTTCGATTTTACCGGAATCGGCTTCCAAAAGTCCGTTAACAAGACGGGCAAGTGTAGATTTACCGCTGCCGTTATGACCGATAACAGAAAGAAACTCACCTCTCTTTACAGTGAGGTCAATTCCGTTAAGCGCCCAAGCGCCTTCCGCACCCGGATATGCGAATTTAACTTTTTCAAACGTAATGACGTTTTCATTC
>CAMWLA010000144.1 GCA_947174975.1 uncultured Clostridia bacterium
GTTTTATTCTTGCTAAAGGGTCATTAATGTTTAAAATCAAGTCATAAAAAGAGTTAAGCCATTCTATGTCAGCATGTGTACAAAGGTCATAGTCAAATGCACCGACGTCGTGTGCAAGTTGATTACGTATATGGCGCAAACGTTTTAATTGTTCAATGGTTGAATCCCAGTTATAAATTCTGTAACGGTATCGAGAATAAGAATTTCTTTCCATCTCGGCAATATATGCCGTTACACCGTCTTTGCTTGAAAATAAGTCTTTACAAAGCGCGTCTAAGCGTTTGTATTGTTCTTGAAATTTAACGTTAAGTTCTATCATAAGTTATTGGGTACCTTTTAAAAAAAGTTTATTGCGGTGGAGGTGAAGTGTAGGACGGCGAAAATTACAGTAGGTATTAGGGCGATATAATTTTTACGGTCTACCGCGTAAAGCGCAAAAGATATGCACGGAAACACACTTAAGCCGATTAATACCGTCGTATGCACCACGGCGCAATAGTAAATTATCCAACATATGTAATACAGCGCACAGAATACGCCGCATATAATCAGAAAGACGGAAAAACGCAGTTTTTCGGCGTTTTTATTCTTTAATATGCATAAAGCCGCAATCGTTGCGACTTGAAAGATTGACGCGAATATATCGAGAATTTGCGTACTTGACTCTCCCCTCAGAACGTCGTTTTGTGCGGGTACGCAAAACCATATTATATTGGGCAGCATTATCAGCGCAAATAAAACAAGCGCCGAGAGGTTGAAGCCGAATTTGTAATCACGGAGTTTCATACTAAGTTTAATTATACCATAAACGCGTATTTTTGCAATAAAATTACGCTAAATTTATAAATGCCGCGAATACGGTTGCATTATAGCGCACGCGTGGTATAATTGTTTTAATGGACTATTTGGTAATTACTTTAATAACTTTTATTTCGGGCGTAGTCGGAACGGGACTCGGCGGCGTAATAGGCGCAATCTTAAAGCGCGATTCAAATAAAATAGTAAGTTTGCTTTTGTCGTTCGCGGCGGGCATTATGCTTGCGGTCGTGTGCTTCGACTTAATGAGCGAACCGATAGAGATGATGAAAGAGGGGTCTATGCCTAAGTTGACGCCGTTAATCGTAGTTGCGGCTGTTGCAGTTGGCTACGGCGTTGTGTACGCGCTTAACTATTTTATCGATAAAAGAACTAACCACGAGGTTACGCATATCGACGAAAATCACCCCGCCACCGCGGACGATTTGGACGAGCTTATTCATTCGAATCATTACGAATCGCATAAAAACAATAAGTCAAGCTTATTCGTTGCTGGACTTGTAATGATGTTTGCAATAGCGCTTCACAACTTGCCCGAGGGTATGGTAATAGGCGCGTCTTACGCAATTTCATCCGACGTTGCAAAAAGTCTTTTTTCCGGAAGCGGATTTATCATGGCGATAGTAATAGGCTTGCACAACGTACCCGAGGGAATGGCAGTCTCAGTGCCCTTGATTTCGGGCGGAATGAGCAAGCCTAAATCGGTACTTCTTACCGCGTTAAGCGGTCTGCCTACGGTATTCGGCGCGCTGTTGGGTTTCGCGCTCGGCGGGATAAGCGATATAATGCTCGTGCTGTCATTGGGGTTTGCAAGCGGGGCAATGCTGTACGTCGTTTTCGGCGAGCTTCTGCCCGAATCTATTTTAATGTGGCGCAGTAAGCTTCCCGCATTCGCGCTCTTTTTCGGCGTACTCGTCGGCTTCCTTTTAGTAATGTTTTAATTAATAATAAATATTAAGGAGATAAATTTATGAAAAAAAGAATAGTTTTAGTATTATTGACAGCCGTTATTGCTTGCTTTGCATTGTTCGGACTGTCTGCGTGCGACAGCAACGTAGGGCAGTTGCAAATGGATAAAAAATATTTTGATTCGGACTACTTAGACTTTACCAACGGCAGTGAAGAATATTATATTTTCCATTCGGACGGCACCGGCGAATACAGATATTATAGTCCCTATTATAGCTATGATAATTCTCTCCACAGTAGCAGCGTTGATTATACTATAAATTTTAAATACACCTACGCTGACGAAGATAAATCCGCAGTAGTATGTTTTTACGACTCTGTTGAATACGGCTCGGAAAACGGATCCGCAATCGTTTCGACTGGTTGGTCAGGATTATTGACCGTGTCAAAAAACGTTCTTTGTTGGGGGTCGTCGATTATAGGCTTCTATATCAACGAAGACTATTTAGAAACAATACCTAATTTCGCTAAATAAAAAGATAAATAAACAGCCGAGGCGGGAACGCCTCGGCTGTTATTATTAATTACAGCAGTCGCAACAGCAACAACAGCAGTCACAGCAATCACAGCATAAGTTGTAGAAAAACCTCGTAATAATCGGAACGGGGTTGTTTTGTCTTATTACGGTAGTTACGGGGTTGCTGTAAGTTACAATAGGCGGTTCGCCCGAATAGTCTGTTACGGTTGAAATATTAGTTACAGTATTCATATCAGTTCACCGTTACGTCAAATTCAACAGTCACAGCTTCGCCTACCGCAAGGTCGGGAAGAGCAAAGCCCGTCTGGGGATTGTAAGCGGGATAGCCCGCTCCGTCAATTTTAACGCTGCCCGCGGTAAAGGTGGTTCCGGCGGGTATCGTATCTGTGAATACAAGGTCGCTCTTTAAAAGCGAGCCGGTATTGGTTATTACCGAAGTATAGTGCAAAGTATCACCCTTTACGGCGTAAGCCTTATCAACGCTTTTAACGTTGGTAATTCTGTTCGATATAATCTGGACGGTAACCGTATTCGTGTTTTCCGAAAAATTCACTACGCTGCGCGAAGGGTCGTCAACGGAGTAGTCAAGCGTTGCAAAGTCGGTTACGGGCGTTTGAGTCATAGGGTTGTTTGCTTGAATGGTATAAGTTACCGTAACGCTTTCAGTGGGCTCAAGCGCTGGCAAAGGGAAGCCGGCAACGGGGTCGTAGGTAGGCTGAGAAACGCCGTTTACGGTAACTGAGCCCGCAACGTAGGTCGCTCCGCTTGACATATTATCTCTTAATACAAGGTTGAAAAGCCGCGTTTGCGAGTTGTTTGTAATTACAACGGTATGCACGGAAGTTTCGCCCTCTTGCATAAAGGTTTTGTCGCCGCTCTTTACTTTGGGCACGGAATAAGTCAAAATTTCCGTTGTGACTATGTTGCTGTCAAGCTCGGCGGCAATCGTCTGTCCGTCGGGCAGAACGTAATTGAATGCGATATTTGATTGGTTGGGTATTATCATATTTATCTCCTTAGTTTATTTGTACTTGAAAAACTACGGTAACGCTTGAAAGCGGCGTAAGGTTGCCAAGCGGAAATCCCGTTTGCGGATTGTACGCGGGGAAACCGGTGCCGTTCACCGTTACAGAGCCGTTTACAAAA
>CAMWLA010000145.1 GCA_947174975.1 uncultured Clostridia bacterium
AATTTCAGAGGGGTTCGAGGACTTTTCGCCCGTAACGGACTATGCTGATCACTACGAACTGTATTTCTTGAATCACTGGTTCGGTGATAAGCCCAAGTACGACGAAAAGGAGTGCAGAAACCGCGACGCAACTTTCGCGCTCCCTCTGCACGTCACGGTAAGACTTGTTAACAAAGTCAAAAACGAAGTTATCGACCAGCCCGTGTATATGGGCGAATTCCCGCTTATGACGGATTCGGGTTCGTTCATAATAAACGGTGCCGAGCGTGTTATCGTATCGCAGCTCGTCCGTTCCCCCGGCGCGTACAATGCGGCTACCCGCGACAAGACCGGCAAGCAGTTATACGGCACGACCGTAATTCCCAATAGGGGCGCTTGGCTTGAATTCGAACAAGACGCCCAAGGCGTTTTGTGGGTTCACGTTGACAGAAAGCGTAAAATCTGCGCAACGGTTTTACTTCGTGCACTCGGCTTCGGAACAGACAGAGTTTTATTGGACTTGTTCGCAAACGACAAGATGATCGAGGACACGATCGCAAAGGATACCACGAAGTCAGAGTCCGACGCTCTTGTAGAGCTGTACAGAAAGCTTCGTCCCGGTGAAGTTCCTACCGAAGCTTCGGTAAGACAGCACCTCAACAACTTGTTCTTCGACCAGCGCCGTTACGACGTAGTTAAAGTCGGAAGATACAAATTCAATAAAAAGCTTAATTTAGCTTACAGACTTCCCGGTTGCAGACTTGCGGAAGACGTGTTCAACCCCGAAACCGGCGAAGTTATGGCTCACGCGGGCGAAGTGGTTGAAGAAGCTAAGGCTATCGAAATCCAGAACGCGGGCGTTAACGAAGTATTCGTGCTTGTTTCCGACCCCGAAGCGGGCGAAATCAAACACAAGATTATCGCAAACAATACGGTAACCTTCAATTCAGTTTCCGAAAAGGACCACAAGATTTTCGGACTTCTGCCCACGATTTATTATCCCAACTTCAAGTTTATGAAGCTTATCGCTTCCGAATGCGAAAACGCAAAGGTTGAGGAAGTTGCGGAAAAGTTTATCAACGAAATCGACGCGATATATTACACCGCCGAAACTCCCGAAACCGAGGACGAAAAGCCCGAGGACAGAAAGAACAGGGAAAAGAGACGCGAAATGCGCGTTAAGTTCGTTGCGGCTTGCAAGAGATTTAACGAGCTGTTAAATACCGACGTGACTAGCCTCGACGCGGACGACAAGAAGGAAATCAAGCCCATTGTCGAAAAGCTCAACCACAAGCACATTACGGTTGACGATATCGTTGCGGCAATTTCCACGAATATCGATCTTCAATACGGCATCGGCACGATAGACAATATCGACCACCTCGGCAACCGCCGCGTGCGTTCGGTAGGCGAACTTTTGCAAAACCAGTTCCGTATCGGTATTGCAAGACTTGAAAAATTAATTAAAGAGCGTATGGCAACGCAGGACGCTATGGACGTAACCCCCTCGGGACTTGTTAACGTCCGTCCCGTATCCGCGGTAATCCGTGAATTCTTCGGCTCTTCACAGCTTTCGCAGTTCATGGACCAGACCAACCCCGCGGCTGAACTTACCCACAAGCGTAAGCTTTCGGCGTTAGGCCCCGGCGGACTTAACCGCGACAGAGCAACGTTCGAAGTCCGCGACGTTCACCACTCGCACTATGGCAGACTCTGCCCCATAGAAACTCCCGAAGGTCAGAACATCGGTCTTATCTCTTCGCTTGCAACCTTCTCAAAGGTAAACGAATACGGCTTTATCATGAGCCCTTACAGAAAGGTTGAAAAGGACGCAAACGGCGTACCTTACGTAACCGACCACGTCGATTACCTCACCGCGGACGAAGAGGACAGATATATCGTCGCACAAGCGAACGAGCCTTTGGACGAAAACAACCATTTCGTAAATTCGCATATCGGCTGCCGTCATCAAGATTTGATTACGCAGTACGCACCCGAGAAAATGGACTATATGGACGTAAGCCCCAAGCAGCTCGTTTCGGTTGCAACCGCGCTCATTCCTTTCCTTGAAAACGACGATACCAACCGTGCGCTCATGGGTTCGAACATGCAGCGTCAGGCGGTTCCTCTTATGAAGACGGAAAGCGCGATCGTCGCAACGGGTATCGAGGGCGCGATCGCACGCGACAGCGGCGTTATGGTTCACGCAAAGAAAGCCGGCGTTGCAATTGCGGTTTCTTCCGATTTGATTAAGATCCGCGAGGACGACGGCCACGTTACCGAATACAAGCTTAAAAAGTTCGAGCGTTCGAACCAAGGCACTTGTTTAAACCAGCGTCCCATAATCAACACCGGCGACAGAGTTGCAGAGGGCGAAATCATTGCGGACGGCCCCGCAACCAACAACGGCGAACTTGCGCTCGGTAAAAATATACTTATAGGCTATATGGAATGGGAAGGCTACAACTACGAGGACGCTATTCTCATTTCCGAAAAATTAGTACAAGACGACGTATTCACGTCTATCCATATCGAAGAACACGAAACCGAAGCAAGGGATACCAAGCTCGGCGAAGAAGAAATTACCCGCGATATTCCCAACGTATCCGAAGACGCGCTCAAAGACCTTGACGCCGACGGTATCGTTAGAATAGGTGCAGAGGTTCACCCCGGCGACATTCTCGTCGGTAAGGTAACGCCCAAGGGCGAAACCGAGCTTACGCCCGAAGAAAGACTGCTTCGTGCAATCTTCGGCGAGAAGGCAAGAGAGGTCAGGGATACTTCCCTAAAGGTTCCCCACGGTGAAGGCGGTATCGTAGTTGACGTTAAAATCTTCACGAGAGAGAACAAGGACGAGCTTTCGCCCGGCGTCAATAAACTCGTACGCGTATACATTGCACAGAAGCGTAAGGTTCAAGTCGGCGACAAGATGGCGGGACGTCACGGAAACAAGGGCGTTATCTCGCGCGTGCTTCCCCAAGCCGATATGCCTTTCCTTGCAGACGGTACGCCTTTGCAGATCGTGTTGAACCCCCTCGGCGTTCCTTCGCGTATGAATATCGGACAGGTTCTCGAAGTCCACTTGGGACTTGTCTGCAAACAGCTCGGCTGGAAGATAGCAACCCCCGTATTCGACGGCGCAACCGAGCAAGACATTAAGAGCTTATTCCAAGAAAACAATATTTTGAACCCCGAAGGCAAGGTAGACGGTAAAATTCAAGTCTACGACGGCAGAACGGGCGAACCCTTCGAAAACAGAGTCACCGTCGGCGTTCAGTATATGATTAAACTTATCCACCTCGTTGACGATAAGATTCACGCAAGATCAATAGGACCTTACAGCTTGGTTACGCAGCAGCCCCTCGGCGGTAAAGCGCAGTTCGGCGGACAGCGTTTCGG
>CAMWLA010000146.1 GCA_947174975.1 uncultured Clostridia bacterium
CGATAAAAAAGTATTTATAAATACTTATCCAACTCGAACTGCCCGTCGGCGGAGCACAAGTCGCCGTTTTTGTGGTCGTAACCCAATTTTTTATAGAAAGGGATGGCGGACATTGCCGCATGAATTTCTATGCGGTGCGAGCGCTTTGCATAGTCGTCTTTTTCAAGCGTTTCTATTATTAATCTTCCCAAACCCTTGCCTTGGTACCCGGACGCAACCGCAACGGTGAATATCCACGCTTCGTCCGTCTTGTCCCAATAGGGGCCGATTCCGCCGCAGCCGATAATCTTCTTTCCGTCCTTTAAAACGTAGAAGTGCATTCTTTGTGCGCGGCCTTTTATAATATCGTAATTCGACCCGCCGTCTATGTATTTGCGCGGGTAAAACTCCGCAAAGGCAGAGTTTTCGCAAGCGCCTATAATCATTTTGCAAGTTTCTTCTATTTCGTTTTCTTTTATAAGCTCTATAACCATAGTTAAATTGTATCATAGCCGCAGTTTAATTTCAAGTTTATGACAAAAAAATTACTCTTTCGCGCAAAAACCGCAAAATACAGCTTGATAATTTTAGTAATATTAAGGCAACGGCGCAACTTGGAGGAGTATTTATGATTGTTACGGGATATTTGCGCGATAAAATACTGTACATAAATCTGTCGGGCGAAATGGACGAATGTTCCGCCGCGCCCGCACGCGCGAAGTGCGACAAGTTAATAGAAGACAACGCAGACGTGAAAAAGATAATCGTAAACCTTTCCTCGGTCGCGTTTATGGACTCGACGGGTATAGGTTTTTTAATAGGCAGATACAAAAAGGCGGCAAGGCTCTGTATACCGCTGTTCATTGCGCAGCCTAATTTTGCCGCAGATAAAATTTTAAATTTAAGCGGAATATATTCGTTAATCCCCAAGGCGGAGTAAATATGTCAAAAAACTATTTAAAGCTTCAATTTTATTCACTTCCTCAAAATCAGGCATTCGCCCGCGACGCGGTTGCGGCGTTCTGCCTTGAACTCAATCCGTCGCTTTCCGCACTCTCGGACGTTAAAACCGCGGTTTCGGAGGCGGTTACCAACTGTACCGTTCACGCATACCGCGAAGAAAAGGGTATCGTCACCGTCGAGTGCGAAATCGAGGACAAGGTTCTACATATCAAGGTAAGCGATAACGGACGGGGCATACCCGACGTAGAAAAAGCCGTACAGCCCTTTTTCACAACGCTTTCTTCCGACGAACGCTCGGGAATGGGGTTTACCATTATGCAGACCTTTATGGACGAATTTTCGGTAAACTCGGTTGAGGGCGGCGGTACGGTCGTAAATATGTCGAAAAAGTTTGAAGCGGAAGTAGCGGAGAATGCTTGACGTCGAACAGACGAATTTATTAATACGAAAGGCAAAAGAGGGTGACAGCGGCGCAAAAGAAACGCTGATAAACGAAAATAACAACTTAATAAAAAGTATCGTAAGAAGATATCTTAATAAGGGCGTGGAATACGACGATTTGTATCAGCTTGCAAGTATGGGACTTTTGAAAGCCATAACGGGCTTCGACGAAAGCTTCGGGGTTCGCTTTTCGACTTACGCCGTGCCTATGATAGCGGGCGAGATAAAAAGGTTTATGCGCGACGACGGAAGCATAAAGGTTTCCCGCGCAATCAAAAGCCTTGCAAAGCGCATCAATATCTTTATTGAGGAATATACGGTAATTCACGGCAGTCAGCCGTCCGTAAAGGTAATCGCGGAAGAGTTCGATATGCCCGAAAGCGAAGTAGTGTTCACAATGGGTTCAACCCATATGCCGGTTTCCATTTATTCGCAAGGCGAGTATAAGGACAAAAAAACGCAGGAGCTTTTGGATAAACTTCCCGTCGAGGATAGGCAAGAGGAAATCGTCGATTCCCTTCAATTGAAATCCGCAATAGACTGCTTGCCCGAACGCGAGAAAAAGGTAATAATTCTTCGGTATTTCAGAGATATGACCCAAAGCGAAGTCGCGGCAATGCTCGGCGTATCGCAAGTTCAGGTTTCGCGCATTGAAAATAAAATAATTGAAGCTTTCAGAAAAGATTTAACGGGTTAGCGCACGGTTGGCATTTTGCAACCGTGCGTTTTTAATTTCTTGACAATTTAAAATAAGCGATGTAAGATATTTATACTGTAATTTAGGTTTCAAGAGGTATATATAATGAAAAGAAAAGTCTTTAGTATTTTACTTTCGGCGCTTTCCGTCGTTGCGCTTACGTTTTCTTTAACCGCTTGCGGGGAGGGGAACGATGATGGTGACGGTGCTCATACCCACGTTTACAACCGTCAAGTAAGCGAGCAGAAATATTTAAAGCGTGAAGCTACTTGCACGTCAAGGGCAGAGTACTATTTTTCATGCGAGTGCGGCGAAAGGGGCGAAAATACGTTCGTTTACGGCGATTTGGGCGCTCATAAGCTTACGCATGTCGAAACGGTACCCGAAAGCTGTACCGAAAACGGCACGAGAGAATACTGGATTTGTAAGGACGGTTGCGGAGTTAAGTTTGCGGACGAAAACGCAGAACAAATGATTTCAGACGAGTCATCGTTAACTATTACGGCGGCTCATAAGCTTACGCACCACGAAGAGGTGGGCGCAACTTGCGACAAAGAAGGCATGATCGAGTATTGGTCGTGTTCGGGCTGTAACAAAAATTTTGCCGATGAAAACGCATATGAAACAGTAACCGATTTGGTTATTCCCGCCACACACGTCGGCTGGGAAAACAACGTATGCACGGGCTGCGGTTACAACGCCGGCGGTACTGCGGGGTTGGAGTATTCATTGTATTACGGCACGGAAACGTACGCGGTAAGTATCGGTAGCGTAACGGCGGGCGAGGTAGTAATTCCGGCTACGTATAACGGGCTTCCGGTATCCGCTGTCGGTTCGTTTACAGACAGCTTAATTACAAGCGTAACGATTCCGAACAGCGTAAAAACTATTTTATTCAACGCTTTCAGCGGCTGTACCGAACTTACAAAAATAGTTATTCCCGATTCAGTCGAGTCTATTTATGCCCAAGCGTTTATGGGCTGTACGCAGCTTACGGACGTTAAGTTATCGAACGCACTTACGAGTCTCGGCAGTTCGCTTTTCCAAGGCTGTACGATGCTTGAAAGGATAATTATACCCGAGGGCGTAAAGAGAATACAAAGCGCCGCATTCAACGGCTGCAGTATTCTTTCAAACGTAACTTTGCCGAACAGCTTGGAAAGTATAGATAAACTGGTGTTCTTGGGTTGCACTGCGCTGAATAAAATCGTTTTGCCCGAAGGCTTAACAAGAATAGAAGAGCTTGCATTCGGCGACTGCCCGAGGCTTACCCGAATTACTATTCC
>CAMWLA010000147.1 GCA_947174975.1 uncultured Clostridia bacterium
ATACTATTAATAAGGTCTGCGGTGTTCGTGGTATGAGAAATTCGTAATCCACAAAGTAATATACGGGAGTGAGCCGTTCGTGAAAATAGGCAAGGTCTGTTTATCGGAAAGTCTGAAGTTTCACCTCGCCACACCCACCTGCGAGAAGCGGGTTAATACTTTTTCATATCACGGCACAGGCGGATTTTTTATTTTAATTAAAAAAAAGAAGAGTCGATAAATCGACTCCTCCCCTTATCTATTATTATGCAGCTTTTCCGCCGCGAGTAATAGCGCTGTTAAAGTTGTTACAATATAACATAAAATGTTTCTTTTGTCAACAAATTTATACAAAAAACTCAAAAATTATTCTTTATACAAAAATCTATGACAGTTTTCGCACTCGGTAACTTCGCCGTGTGCGATTTTTTCTTTTCCCGCTATTGAAAGCTCCATTCCGCATTTTGAACACCGGTCACCGGCAACAGCACAGATAATTGGAAAGATACGCTCGCTTCTTTTATTTTCGTAACGCTTGAAAACTTCAGGATGAATATCAGCCGATAACTTTTTAAGTTCTGCTTTTATCGTTTCCATCTCGGCAAGCTTAGTCTTCTTATACTCTTGATATGCAGCTGCATATTCCGTATACTGCTTCTGAACGGCAATAGTCTTCTTCTTTAACGCCTTATACTCTTCGTCGGCGTCCTTTATCGTTTTAGAAAGCGCGTTAATTTCGGTTTTTAACGATTTCAGTTTTTCCTGTAACTGAGTCGCGTTCTTTTTGTAGAAAGAAATATCCGCACCCTCTTCAACCAAATCGTCGAGATTTTCAAAATCTTTAAGCGTTTCTGCTATATCTTCATACTTCTTATTGATTTTCTGTAAATCAACTTCAAGCTCGCGTGCTTTCGCGTCCATAGCGTCAAGCTTTTCGGGAGCTTTGGTAAGAAAGCTCTTGCTCTGCGAATAATTTTTCCATTCATCGGAATTAGCCGCGTCGCGCTCTATTTTCAGAAGTTTAGAATCCTCTTCTTGATATTTAAGTAACTGTTCAATCTGCGTCATAATAACTCCTTTTTATCTTTAAAGCAAATCCTTATCGGCAAAATAAGCCGTTGGAATTGAAAAAGCTGTTGATATTTTCGTATATATTTTATTAAAACCGTAATTTTCAGCCGAATAGTGCGTCAAATGGATTACGTTTATTCCCATTCCTAAAAGTGCCGCTATTTCGTGATGTTTCATATCCGAGGATACGAACACGTCCGCACCGTTAGATTTAGCAAACGCCATTGCACTATTGTCGCAGCCCGCACCGCAAAACGAAGCAATTTTTTTTACTTGTTTATCATTATCGCCGTAAAACAACGCACGATCGGTAATGAAATTTTTACGCACGAGCTTTGCAAGCTCACTAAATTTTATAGCGTTTACGCTGTAAACTCTTCCGTAACCGCCGTTTGGAATATCCGCGAGAATTTCCGCTCTTTCTCCGCCCAAACCGCACATTAAATGATAATCTATACCCGCCGGGGCGGCATCAAAATTTAGGTGCATAGAAATAACCGAAATCCCATCTCTTAGACACGTTCCGATTAAATCATCGGCCGATATGCGGGATATTCCGCCATAAATTGCGGGATGATGCGTAATAATTAAATTAAATCCGCGTTTTTTCGCTTCTTCTATCGCTTTCTTTGACAAGTCAAGCGAAAACAGTGCGCCGGTTATTTCTTCCTTACAGTCTATAATAATTCCGCTGTTATCGTACATTTTGTACTTTCTGCAAAACTCGTCCGATAATGCAACGGGCGCCACCTCTTCAAGCTTATCAAATACTTCCGTCAGTTTCACCTTTTATGACCTCTTCCATCTTTTTTATCTGTTGCGTGAGAGAAATACGGCTCTCATCAGTCATCTCGCTCAATAAATAGTTTTTCTTTTTAACTAACTCTTCTTTTAAATAATCGTAAAAAACGCGGTTTTTTAAACTGTCTTTGCCGTAAAGTAACTGTTCTTCGGTATATTTCTGCGCTTTGCCTTTCTTGCCCTTAATTATGAAATAATATTTCTTCCCGTCAGAAAAGATATCATCCGTTTCAATAAAGCAATCGTTTTTTAGCAAATATTCACGCAGCGAATTTGCGTTTTTCATAGGTTGAAATATGAACGCATTCGGTATAAAACCCTCGTTCAATATTTTAATTATCTCTTCACCGCCAATGCCGGCAATCATAATACAGTCGGTTTCGCGGTCAATTAGTTTAAGTCCGTCACAGCAGACGGCACGACATTCCCCAGCCGATATGTACTTTTCGAGCAACGTTTCCGCTTTTTTTAAGCATTTTTCGCTGATATCCGAAACGACTGCACTTTTACACAAACCGTTTTTGAGCATATACTCGGCAATATAGCCGTGATCGCACGCGACGTCGGCAAACGTATTGCATTTCGGAAGATACGAACAGAGTTTACTTATTCTGTCCATTAGGTATCCAAGAAATCGCGCAAATGCTTGGAGCGCGAAGGATGGCGAAGTTTTCTTAAAGCCTTGGCTTCAATCTGACGTATACGTTCACGCGTAACGTTAAATTCACGTCCCACTTCTTCCAAAGTCCTCGGTCTGCCGTCGTCAACGCCGTAACGCAGCCTTAAAACCTTTTCTTCACGCGGGGTAAGGCTGTTTAAAACGCCAAGAAGAGTTTCTTTAAGCATAGTCGTCGATACTCTGTCAGACGGCGTTTCGCTGGACTCATCCTCAACGAAATCACCGAGGTGACTGTCCTCTTCTTCACCGATGGGGGTTTCCAAAGATACGGGGTCTTGCGCAATCTTCTGAATTTCGCGCACGCGCTCTTCACTGATATGCATTTCTTCGGCAATTTCCGCGGGCGTCGGCTCTCTTCCGAGTTTTTGCAGCAATACGCGGGAAACGCGCGTAAGCTTATTTATCGTTTCAACCATATGCACGGGAATACGGATGGTTCTTGCTTGATCTGCAATAGCACGCGTAATTGCCTGCCTTATCCACCAAGTTGCATAAGTTGAGAATTTAAAGCCTTTCTGATAATCGAACTTGTCCACGGCTTTCATAAGACCCAAATTACCTTCCTGAATTAAGTCGAGGAAAAGCATACCTCTGCCGACGTATCTCTTTGCAATCGATACTACAAGGCGCAAGTTAGCTTCGGAAAGCTTTTTCTTCGCGGCTTCGTCTCCGTCCTGAATTCTGCGGGCAAGCTCAATTTCATCGTCAGTAGAAAGAAGCGGCACCCTGCCTATGTCTTTGAGATACATTTTTACGGGATCGTCAAGACCTATATCCAAAAGCGCCTGCTCGTAAAGCTCCTTATCGCGTTCGGTTTCGTCG
>CAMWLA010000148.1 GCA_947174975.1 uncultured Clostridia bacterium
CAGTATCTCTATCAAGGACTTTTTATGGCGCCCCACACGGTTGCTCAAGCTATCAAAACCAGTCTTTTGATAGGTCAAGCAATGAACGAACTCGGTTTTGAAAATTATCCGTCCTTGGACAAAACTCCGTATGATATAACCCGGGCTATAAAGTTCGACAGCGCCGAAAAAATGGTTAATTTCATAAGAGAAGTGCAATATGCTTCTCCGATTGACGGCTTTGTAACTTGCGAGCCGTGGGATATGCCGGGATATGACGAAAAAATAATAATGGCCGCGGGAACATTTGTTTCCGGTGCGTCGATTGAGTTATCTGCCGACGGCCCCGTAAAACCGCCGTATATTGCATATTTTCAAGGCGGATTAACATATGAACACGGCAAATATGCTCTTGAAAGAATATTGAACAAATTAAGGTACTGATATGAACGTTTACGAATATCTTCCCGTTTTTGAGAGCACAAATTTTAAATTGCGTGGTGTATGTTATGAAGATGCTGACGACCTTTTAAAAGTTTATTCTGATAAAAAAGCGGTTCCGTTTTTTAATGGGGATAATTGCCACGGCGATAATTTTTATTATACCACTAAAGAGAGAATGCAAGAGGCAATAAAATTTTGGCTTTGGAGTTATGATAACGGCTATTTCGTGCGTTGGGCGATTATTGATAAGAAAATTAACTCAGCCATAGGGAGCATAGAGCTGTTTCATCGTGATGACGAAGTGGCAGAATATGATAACTGCGGATTATTGCGGCTTGATTTGCGTAGCGATTATGAAAAAGAAAGCGCAATCAAAGAAATTCTTTCTATGATTGAGCAGCCCACTTATGACTTGTTCGGTGACAAAATAGTAACAAAGGTAAAAGCATTTGCAACAGAAAGGCATGCTGCAGTTAAAGCTTTAGGCTTTAGCTTACCCCAAGAACCTTTAAGGGGACAAAACGGTGAAGAATTCAACGATTACTATTTAAAAACTAGAGGAGATAATAGTGAAAGATAAAAAGATAAGAATTTTGTGTATAATTGCGGCGGCATTATCCGTTTTAGCGATTATACCGATAATGTTTGGGTTTTACAAATATTATTTTACAGACGGATATTTCACTGAATATGGTTTTGAACTGTATGCAGATACAAAGCGTTGGTGGTATTTTCTGGTTGGTATTTTAGGGATTATTTCATTATTATGGAATCTCGTGTACGGCGCATATGCAATAATCGACGGAAGATATAGAAATTTAACATGGCGAATAGCCCGTTACGGATATTTTTACGGTATCATTGTCGGAATAATTAATTTTTCAGTAATAATCAGTAATTGCACCAATGGATTGCCTTTAATGTGGGTTTTCCTTGTTTTTGTAGCAGCGGTAGTTGCAGTTGAAATCGTGCTTATAATTCTTAAAGATGAAGACACAAAAAAACAGAACGGATAATTGAAATCCGTTCTGTTTTTTATTTTTTAGTTAATACATTCTAATTAGTACATTCCGCCCATATCGGGTGCGCCGCCCATAGGAGCGGGTGCGGGAGGAGTGGGTATATCGGTTACTATGCTTTCAGTAGTAAGCAATGTCGCCGCAACCGACGCCGCATTCTGAAGCACTGAACGTGAAACTTTTGTCGGGTCAATAATTCCGCTCTTAACCATATCGGTATACTCGTTTTTAAGAGCGTCAAAACCATAGTTCGCTTTCTTTGCGGAAAGAATATTGTTAACCACCACGGAGCCGTCGAAACCAGCATTTTTAGCAATTTGACGAACGGGTTCTTCAATGGCTTTCATAACGATTGCTGCGCCCGTCTTTTCGTCGCCTTCAAGCGTTTCTATAAGCGCTTTGAGCTCGGGGATAGTGGAGAGAAGAGCAACTCCGCCGCCGGGGACGATTCCTTCTTCGACAGCCGCGCGGGTTGCCGCAAGTGCATCCTCGATACGCAGTTTCTTTTCTTTCATTTCAACTTCGGTTGCCGCGCCCACGTTGATAACTGCAACTCCGCCGGCAAGCTTTGCAAGTCTTTCTTGCAACTTTTCTCTGTCATAATCGGAAGTGGTTTCCGCAATCTGAGCTTTAATTGAGGATACGCGCGCCTTAATCGCTTTTGCTTCACCTGCGCCGTTGATAATGGTGGTATTGTCTTTATCAACCTTGACTTGTGATGCTCTGCCAAGCATATCGGTAGTTACGTCTTTAAATTCGTAACCTAAATCGCTTGAAACTACCGTACCGCCGGTAAGGATGGCAATATCTTCAAGCATTGCCTTTCTTCTGTCACCAAAGCCGGGGGCTTTAACAGCAACACAATTCAAAACACCCTTTAATTTATTAACGATAAGAGCGGCAAGCGCATCGCCTTCAACGTCCTCGGCGATTATTAGAAGTCTGGCACCTTGTTGTGCAATAGGTTCGATAATCGGAAGAATTTCTTGCAAAGAGGAAATCTTTTTGTCGGTGATAAGAATGTAGGGGTTGTCGAGAACGGCTTCCATTTTGTCGGTATTCGTAACCATATAAGCGGAAGCGTAACCTCTGTCGAACTGCATACCCTCAACAGTAGTAAGCTCGGTTGCCATAGTTTTGCCTTCTTCAACGGTAATAACGCCGTCTTTGCCTACAATTTCCATTGCATTTGCAATAAGTTCACCGATCTTTTCGTCTCCGGCAGAAATAGACGCTACTTGCTGAATGCCAAGCTTATTTTCAACGGGTTTGGAGATTTTCTGTATCTTTGCAACTGCCGTATCAACCGCGTTTGCAATTCCTTTCTTTAAGATAACGGGATTTGCACCCGCGGCAAGGTTTTTAAGGCCTTCCTTTACGATCGCTTGCGCAAGAACAACGGCGGTGGTGGTGCCGTCGCCCGCGACGTCGTTAGTCTTGGTAGAAACTTCTTTTACAAGCTGTGCGCCCATATTTTCAAACGGATCTTCAAGCTCGATTTCTTTTGCGATAGTAACGCCGTCGTTAGTAATGAGGGGAGAGCCGAATTTCTTATCAAGAACAACGTTTCTGCCCTTAGGTCCAAGCGTAATTTTAACAGTATCGGCAATTACGTTTACACCGGTTTCAAGTTTTTTTCTTGCTTCGTCACCGTATTTTATCTGTTTAGCCATATTTTTACTCCTTTATTTACTCGACAATTGCCAGAATATCGCTCTGACGGATTATCGTATATTCCTTATCTTCAACTTTAACTTCAGTTCCGCTGTATTTTGCAAGTAAAACCTTATCTCCGACTTTTACTTGCATTTTGATTTCCTTACCGTCAACAATGCCCCCGGGACCAACTGCAACAACAACGCAAGTTGCGGGTTTTTCTTGTGCGGCAGACGTAAGATACAGTC
>CAMWLA010000149.1 GCA_947174975.1 uncultured Clostridia bacterium
GAATACGAACAGAACAACAAAGTTGTAGTTGCCGATCCCATCTGCCCTAAATTAAATATTTTACCAATCAAAATACTTTTAGGCAATGAACCCAAACAAATTTCCAATAGATTTAATACTCCAACTATAGCTACACCGTCAATTAAAGTGGTAAACAATCAAATAAACATCGATTTATGTCACGCAAAGTACTATTCATTTATAGTGAAACGCACTAAAAATGGCTCAAAAACAACTATTTATGACGGTACATGGCAAAATACAATCACTGATAATCCAAACGAAGGCCAATATACCTACACCGTTACGCCATACTACAAAGATGCCGGCAAAGTGTATTTCGGTGAAGAAATTATATTACCTTCTGTAAATATTGGTAAATCAAATTCTATTCAAATTGAAGTTCCGAATATTGTTCATAAAAATTGGTACGACTAAAAAAGCAGCGATTTCATAAAGAAATCGCTGCTTAAATGTTCTTAAGCTTAGCATACATTTTCATATCTTCTACTCTTCCGTTTTTGTATGCGTTATCTTTCAGTACGCCCTCAAAACAGAAGCCGTTCTTTTCTAAAACACGTTGTGAGGCAATATTAAAAGCAAACGGTTCAGCAAAAATTCTTATAATATCCGAATTATTGAATACGTACTCGCATACCTCTTTTACAGCTTGCGTCATAATACCTTTTCCCCAATATTCCTCGGAAATATAATACCCAAGCTCGGCGGTTTTAAAATGAATATTCTCTTGTCTAAATACTCCTATACTTCCTATACATTTATCCTCGTAAACTATTGCAAAAGCAAATACGTTATTTTTATCAGCTTTTTGCATAGCATTAATAAACTCTTCGGCATCATTATCTTTATATGGATACGGTAGACCGTCGCGCAAGTTATCCAAAATCTTTTTATTGTTTAATGCCTTCGCAAGATCCTTTGCATATTCAATTTTCCATTTTGTAATAAATTTCATAAGCCCATTTTATAGATTTAATATTTCAACCGTGCTTAATGCTTCTTCTATTAAAGAATTAACGTCAAGCTTGCTCTCTTCATTCAAAACGTCGACAAGTTTCGGACGAGTAACCGGATGTTTCGGTAAAAATACTGTACAGCAATCTTCGTACGGCTCTATGGAAGTTTCATAAGTGCCTATTGCTCTACTTCTTTCTATAATTTCATCCTTATCAAATCCACAAAGCGGGCGAAGTACCGGAAGCGATTCAATAACGCTGTTTGAAGAAGTCATGCCCTCTATAGTCTGGCTTGCAACTTGCGCAAGACTTTCGCCCGTAATAATGCATTGCGCACCGCACTTTTTTGCAATTATTTCGGCAATACGCATCATAAACCGGCGAAGCATTGTTACCATATATTCTCCGTTACATTTCTTATGAATTTCCTCTTGAATATGAGTAACGGATACAATATTCAGTTTTGTTCCGCAACAGTACTGCGAAAGTTTTTTAGTAAGCTCGATTACTTTTTCCTTAGCTTGCAAATTTGTATACGGATAGCTGTGAAAATGAATGCACTCAAGACTCATTCCGCGCTTAGCTATCATATGACCAGCCACGGGACTGTCAATTCCACCGGAAATCAGAAGCAGTCCCTTACCGGATGAACCGACGGGCATACCTCCGGCACCCTTCAAAAATTCGTTGAATACCAACGAAGTTCCGTTTTCTCTCACGTCAATATTAATAACAAAAGAAGGATTATGCACGTCTACGGACAATTCACGGTTGCCGTCAAGCATTCTTCCGCCTATTTCCGAATTTATCTGCATAGACGTCAAAGGAAACGTTTTATCGGCCCTATGCGTATCAACTTTAAATGTACCGAAACTTTTACCTACTGCTTGTGCAGCCTTAAAAATTTCATTCATATCAGAATTTACTTTAAACCCAATACTGAAAGAATGAATACCGAAAATTTTTGATAAATTTGACGTAATTATATCGGTATCATTTTCATTGAAATTTTCAACAAGATATCTTCCGCTCTGCCTATGTATTTCGTGCTTTATGCCTTTAAGGCTCTTTTCTAAATTAACAGCAAATAGGCGCTCAAACCAGCCCCTATTTTTACCTTTTAAATGCATTTCAGAATATCTTATAATAATAACTTTTTCCATACTATTCCATTACTTCTTTTCTGTGTTTAACAATTTTATTTAAAATTTCGGCCGCTTCGTATGCTTCATTTTCTGTATTGCTTGGTGAAAAACTTAATCTTAAAACCCCGTCGGCAACTTTTTCATCAAATCCACAAGCAAGAATTACGCGTGAAAAGCGCTTATTGGCATTAGATGAACAAGCCGAACCCGTTCCTATTATTAACCCGCTGTCGTCGGCTTCGTGCATAATTGTTTCACCGCGCAGTCCAACTGCCGAAACGGTTAAGATATAAGGCGATCCGTTTAACGGCGATACCACCTTAAACAGATTTTTATCAAGTTTTGAAACAATAATCTCTTTTATTTCCTTTACTTTCTCATAATTTTCTTTCAGCTTTGCGTAACGGTCAATTGAAGCATACTCAAAACATTTGATTCCGAATATATTTTCCGTTCCGCTGCGTAAGCCTTGTTGCTGTCCACCACCGAAAATATAAGGTTTCAAAATTAAATTTTTTCTTTTAATTAATGCACCGCACCCCTTAATTCCGCCTATTTTATGGGCACCTACCGAATACATATCGACATCTGCGGAAAGTCTGAAAGAAATTTTGCCGTACGCTTGTACACCGTCAGAGTGGAATAATGTATATTGATTTTTAGCCTTAACCCGTTTTGCTATTTCTAAAATATCGTTAATTGCCCCCGTTTCATTGTTTACGTGAATTACCGATACAAGCGAGGTTTTAGCATCAATTAAACTTAAAAGATGTTTAACGTTAACACTTCCGTCACTGTTTAAATTTGCAAAGCGAACCTCTATTCCGCGTTGCTTTAATTCATTAACGGCAGAATAAATTGCCGAATGTTCACCGAGAGTTGTTACTACATTTCCACGTTTTCCGCCACAAAAAACGGCTTGATTGTCCGCTTCTGTCCCACCGGAAGTGAATATAACTGAAAAATTGTTGATATCGGCTATCTGAGATAATACATTTAAAGCCGCCTGCTTTAATTCGAGATTAATCTTATGTCCTTCAGAATAAAGCGCAGACGGATTATAAAATTCTTTCAATAAATATTTTTCTGCTTGCTTTAAGCTTTGTTCGTCCGGTTTAGTTGTCGCCGCATTATCAAAATATATCATTTAATTCCTACACACTCAATATAGTTTAGTTATATAATTAAAAGCTTTGAAATTTTTTCTGCAAAGTTTATAAT
>CAMWLA010000150.1 GCA_947174975.1 uncultured Clostridia bacterium
TCATCATAGCTTCCATTCCGTAGGTTGCAACCGCACCCGCGAATTTTTCTTTTTCGGTCTTTTTACCGCATATTACTGGAATTGCAAGGCAGTTTTCGGCAAACTCTTTATATACGCCGAGCATCTTCATCGTCTCTTCTTCCGCTTCCTCTTGGGTTGCGTGCGCGGTGTGACCTTCTTGCCACAAAAACTCGGAAGTTCTTAAAAACGGACGCGTAGTTTTTTCCCAACGCATAACGTTTGCCCACTGGTTGATAAGTACTGGCAAATCCCTATACGACTGTATCCATTTGGAATACATACTGCCGAAAATAGTTTCGGACGTGGGGCGGATTGCCAAAGGCTCGGCAAGCTCTTCTCCGCCCGCATGCGTTACTACCGCAACTTCGGGCGCAAAACCTTCTACGTGCTCCGCTTCCTTTGTGAAAAAGCTCATAGGAATAAGCAGCGGGAAATACGCATTTTTATGACCCGTTGCCTTAAAACGCTTGTCAAGCTCCGCTTGAATATTTTCCCATATAGCGTAACCGTAAGGGCGAATTACCATAGTGCCCTTTACTGGACCGTAGTCTACAAGACCCGTTCTCGTTACCACGTCGGTATACCAACGGGGAAAATCTTTTTCAATATCCGCAATTTGTTCTACAAAACTTTCTTTTGCCATAATAATTTCCTAATTTTGTTTGATTACTTCAAAGTTTACCATAATCCGCCGAAAAATGGAAGTAAATTAGCGGTGAATTAAAAACATTTTTTTATTGCTTAAACACTTGAAATAAGCTTAAAATTATTATATAATAGTATATATGGGTAAATCGTATAGGCATTTAAAAAGCGGAACCGACGTGCGCGGTGTTGCCGTCGGCGAAAATTTAACTCTTACAGATGAAGCTGTATGCGCAATCAGCCGTGCGTTTGTAAAATGGCTTAGCAGTAAAAGCGGCAAAACTTCTTTTAAAATCGCAGTAGGCAACGACAGCAGAATTTCTGCAAAGCGCATTTTAAGCTGCGTGAAAGAGGGTATTTTATCAAGCGGAAGCAACCTTGTGTATACGGGGCTTTCTTCCACTCCGTCTATGTTCATACTCTTGAAAAAATCGGATATGCACTGCGACGCGTCGATAATGATAACCGCTTCGCACTTGCCGTACGACAGAAACGGACTTAAATTTTTTACGCCCGACGGCGGGCTTGATTCCTCTGATATAGACGAAATTTTAAGCATAGCCGAAAAAGAAGATTTTTTAAGCGGAAACGGAAAATACTTTGAAAAATCGTTTATGGACGAATATTCAAATCTGCTTGTCGAAACCGTACGAAAAAGCTGTTCGTCCGATAAGCCGTTAAAGGGTAAAAGAATTATCGTTGACGCCGGCAACGGCGCGGGCGGCTTTTTTACCGAAAAAGTGTTAAAGCCTTTGGGTGCTGACACATCGGGCAGTCAGTTTTTAGAGCCCGACGGATACTTTCCCAACCATATCCCCAACCCCGAAGATAAAGAGGCGATTGACAGCATTAAAAAAGCTACGGTTAAATACGGCGCTGATTTGGGAATAATATTTGATACAGACGTTGACAGAGCGGGCGCAGTTGACTCAAACGGTAAAGAAATTAACAGAAACCGACTTATCGCTATGCTGTCCGCGATTCTTTTAAAAGATAAAAAGGGCGTTATAGTTACCGACTCGGTAACAAGCGACGGACTTAAGTTTTTTATAGAAAGCTTAGGCGGAAAACATCTTCGCTATATGCGCGGATACAAAAACGTAATTAACAAATGCAAAGAGCTGAATGCAAAAGGCGAATACTCTCCCCTTGCCATCGAAACTTCGGGGCATGCGGCGTTTATGGAAAATTACTTCCTTGACGACGGAGCTTACGTCATAACCAAGCTTTTAATTTCACTTGCAACGTTAAAAGATAACGAAAAGCTAACCGACCTTATTGCGGGTTTGCCAGAGCCGATTGAAAGCGACGAAATAAGAATTTCGTTCTCCGACACCGCTGATTTCAGAGAAAAGGGCGCTGACGTTATTAAAGGCATTGAAAAGCGCACCGCAAAAGACAAGGATTTACGGCTTTCGGACGATAATTACGAGGGCGTAAGAGTAAACTTCGGCAAAGGCCTAGGCGACGGTTGGTTCCTTTTGAGAATGAGCCTTCACGACACCGTTATGCCGATAAACCTTGAAAGCTCGACTCCGGGCGGAAATAAAATAATAGCCGAAAAGCTTTTAAATATGCTTTCCTCCTATTCATTTTTAAATACTGAAAATTTATATAAATTTATACATAAACTTTAAAGGAGAAATATATGAATTTAGCTAAAAAGAGCGTCGACGCCATAAGAATACTTTCGGCAGAAGCAATTCAGCGCGCAAATTCGGGTCACCCCGGCATTTGTATGGGCGCAGCACCTATCGGATACGAAGTGTTTGCCGACTTTTTGAATTTCAGCTATAAAAACCCCAAATGGGATAACCGCGATAGGTTTGTGCTATCGGCGGGACACGGCTCTATGCTTTTATACTCCCTCTTGCACCTCTTCGGTTACGACGTAACTAAGGAAGACTTAATGGGCTTCAGACAGTTCGGCACGAAGACTCCCGGTCATCCAGAATACGGTCTTACCGACGGCGTTGAAGTTTCGACGGGGCCCTTGGGTCAAGGTGTTGCCAACGCAGTAGGCTTTGCAGTTGCGGAAGCTCACCTTGCCGCTATGTTCAACAGACCCGACTTCCCCGTAGTAGACCACTACACCTACGTTTTGTGCGGTGACGGCTGCCTTGAAGAGGGCATCGGATATGAGGCTTGCTCGTTTGCGGGAACGCAGAAGCTTGGCAAGCTTATACTGTTATACGACAGAAACAACATAACCATTGAGGGAAATATTAACACAACATTCTCGGAAGACCCCGCAACGAGATTTGCGGCGCAAGGCTGGCAAGTATTGCGCGTAACTGACGCGAACAATTTATCGCTTTTAAAAGCGGCGTTGAACCGCGCAAAGAGCGATCTTTCTCGCCCCTCTATAATTATCTGCAACACAGTTATCGGCTTTGGCTCGCCTATGGCGGGAAGCGCGGAAGTACACGGCTCTCCCCTCGGCGACGAAAATATAGCTAAAACTAAAGAAAACCTCGGTTGGGACGAAGAGCCTTTCACCGTCCCCGACAGCGTTAAGGAACATTGCCTTAAAATTGCCGACGGTAAGCTTGAAAAAGAAAAGGAATGGAACGATCTTTTCGCGAAATACGCGGAAGAGTATCCCGATCTTGCCGATAAATATAAAAAGTTTATGTCCGGCGCAGATCCCGATTTCGGAGATATTAACGATTTGTT
>CAMWLA010000151.1 GCA_947174975.1 uncultured Clostridia bacterium
TACGTTTTTAGGCTGGTACAAATCCTCTGATTATTCCGGCGGAAAAGTTTTAAACAGACTTGCAAACAGTCTGACAAATCTTATGTCCGGCAGCGCTGACCTTTCCCCTTCCACCAAAACTGAGCTTAAGGGCAAGGCGTATTTCTCACCTGACAGCAGAGAAGGTTGTAATATTCATTTCGGTATACGCGAACACGCTATGGGCGCGATTTGCAACGGTATACAGCTACACGGCGGACTTAGAGTTGCTTGTTCAACGTTCTTCACATTCTCCGACTATATGCGCGGTGCGGTGAGAATGAGCGCAATTATGAATATTCCCGTAGTTTACGTATTTACGCACGATTCGATAGGCGTCGGCGAAGACGGCCCTACCCATCAGCCCGTAGAACATCTTATTTCCCTCCGCGCGATACCTAATTTGAAAGTATTCCGCCCTTGCGACGGTAAGGAAACGGCAGCAGCGTTTATGTCGGCATTTACCAATAACAACCCCACCGCCATTATTCTTTCAAGGCAGAACGTTCCGCAGTACACAAGCACGGGACTTCAGGCAATGACGGGCGGCTACACTATTTCCGACTACGAAGATACCCCCGACGTACTGCTTATTTCGACGGGTGCTGAAGTTGAGCTTTGCGTAGGCGCACAAGCGATGCTTGCCGAAGAAGGAATTAAAGCAAGAATAGTTTCAATGCCGTGCTTCGAAGAGTTTGAAAAACAGACCGAAGAATACAAAGCGCACGTTTTACCTCCTCAAGTTAAAGCGAGAGTTTGCATTGAAGCGGCTTCACACTACTCTTGGTATAAATATGCCGGCGACTGCGGTGAAATTGTTGCGATGGACACGTTCGGCGCTTGCGGAAAAGCGAAAGAACTGTTTGAACACTTCGGATTCACAAAAGAAGTTATCGCACAGAAAGCAAAAGATTCGCTTAAAAAAGTTCAAGCAATGCAAAATAAATAATTGACAAACAAAACGGCTTCCCTTATCGGGAAGCCGTTTTTTATTAAAAGAAAAGCTCCTACATATGTAGGAGCTTTTGATATTTAACTTGCAAATATACCGAAAATAACCAACCTATTCTTTGATATTGTGAAAACTACTTCCTGACCGGCTTCAAGCGTTATTGTTTCGCTGTATGCAACTTTATTGTCCTTCTTTCCGGTTTTAGTACTGTCCACTGTTGCACCGCCGTTTATCTTCCAACTTAAATTTCCTTCTTTTGCTTGATCACCCGTCGAGAATTTACTGTCACTTACTGTGTAATAAATTGTAAGGGTTATTGCTTCATTAGCTTTTACTGTAACAGCTAAATCCTTGCCTCCGGGAAGAAGACCATAGTTAAAAGTCATTCCCGTTGCGTCATCCGCTTTTGCCGTAGAAATATCTTTCGTTACCACTACGTCCTTGTTTACAGTTGCAGTAAACGAAGTTCCGTCGGCAATTTTACCATTCTTAGCATATTTTTCATTTTCCGTTAAGAACGTAGCAGTCTGTTTATACGACGAAGGATTTGGTGTTACGGGGTTGGGGTCAATAGGATTAGGATCAATAGGATCGGGTTTAACAACGGGGCCGGTGCCGGCGGAACCGGCTGAGCCCTCGCCTATTGCAACAACCGTAGTTTTGTAACCCGTAACAGCAGCTTTCAATGCGGAATTAACTGCATAATCTTTATCGTCAACTTCGTTGTTGAACGTCCATTGTAAATCGCCGCCGTCAACTCTTCCGGCATATCTTTGAACGTTTTCCTTAGCATCTTCGGGAGATTCTACTTCGTATTTATAAAAATCTGAAGCAGTATCAAAGTTGTTGTAGCTAGTACTACCGAACTTCGTCTTAACGGACGCAGGAACTTGCTCGTTACGGCTTGATGCTTCATAACAGTCAAATTCAACAGTATTATCCGCACTATAGGGTCTTAATTTAAGGTTAGGGCTATCATAAGTGTTGCCGAAAGACTTAATAATACCGCCGTCTTCACCCGAGAACGTACCCTTGTGCTCGGGATCGTCAAGAATATCGGTTCCTTGCTTAGAGCTCATCATGGGGCGCATCATAGTAGTTGAACGGAAGTAGTTGTTTTCAACGAAAGCACTTGCACCCATCGTTACGCCTACGCCGTATTTTGCGTTACCGTCGAAATAGTTGTTGAAAATATGAACGGTTGCCGTTCTTATTCTCGGATGACGGCTATCGGAATGGTCGTACCAGTTGTGATGGTAAGTGATACGATAATCTTCCTTTTCACTCTTCATTCCTTGCAGATTGCATTTTCCGCAGTCCCAGAAGTGGTTATATGAGTGGGTAATAAGCGTTGAACCCTTGGTATCAAGTGCGCCGTCGCCTTTAGCCTTGTCGCCGCTGCCGCCCGCACCGTAGAATATATCGTTATTGTGCATCCACAAATGCTGGTTGTCGGTATCAATTGAAATACCGTCGTCCATACAGTTGAGAATACCGAGATTTCTAACCTCTACGTTATTGTCATTGCGCAATAACATACCGAAATCTTTAATTGTACCGTCACTGCCTATACCTTCAATGGTAATGTTGCCCGTACTTTTAATCTGCAAACCTTCTTCCGAGCTTGAAACATGGTCGAGGTCGGATTTGGTTACCGTACCTACGATACGGAAGCAAAGAGGCGTTGAATCCTGCGAAGATTCACGCGCGTCAAGTATCGACTGGAAGCCGGTAGCATCGACGGGCTTACCCTTCTTTGTTACGGTAGCTTTTACCGTCTTTGCGGTTTCTGCAGTAATATAGAACACTTGTGCGCCGCTTCTCAGCGTGCCGTCGTCATTATATGCACCGGACGCCGACCCGCCAAGGAACCCGAAGCCAAAGCGCTGGTGAGCTTTAACGTTAATTCCGGTTACTTCGCCGGAATACTTATCTTCCGCCTCGGTGCCGTCGGTAAGCACGGGAACAACCTTTAAATCGTAAGTTCCCTTTGCAAGACCCACCGCGTCTGCACGGAAATACGTCGAATATTTGCGAACGAGCGGTGCGTCAAGCTTAGTATAATTGTTAGTACCCGTAGCCTTAACGTATACGTTGTACCACTTAGCGTTTTCGTCTATTTCCCAAGTAACATACGCCTCTTCAAGTTCGCTTTGGGAAGACTTAATTATTTTGACTGCGCCCTCTAACTCCTTATTTACGATTACAGGAGGATCGGGTTTTTTAATTTCCCGTTTATAGCCGCATATATCGCAAGAAGCGTCCTCATCATCGTAATAATCGTGATTTTCCCTTTCAACGGGCTTGTCACAACCGTCAACGTCGCAAGTGCGGAC
>CAMWLA010000152.1 GCA_947174975.1 uncultured Clostridia bacterium
CCCGAAGCGTTCAAGGTTCTTTTGAAAGAGCTTCAGTCTCTTGCGCTTGACGTCAAGGTTCTCACCGAAAGCGGAGAGGAGCTTATCATTCGCGAGCTTGACGATGACGATGAATCTATTCCCACCGCAAAGGCGCGCGAGGTTCAGGAAGAGGAAGCAAAAATTCCCGAAGAGGAACTCGAGCTTGTCGCTCATACCGACGAGGATGTCGAAGTCGGACCTATTTCGATTTTCGATACCGACGACGAAGACGACTTTGCAAGTAAAGAACTGTTCGGCGGAAGCGAAGACGACGATGAAGACGACGATCTCGGCGATAAATTCACTTTGTTTGACAGTGACGACGAAGACGAAGTCGATATCTTCGGCGACGACAAGGACGAGGAGTAAGGGAGGTAAAGTATGTTTGAATTAAACGATTTCAGCTCAATTAAGATAGCAGTAGCATCTCCCGAAAAAATAAGGGAACTTTCAAAGGGCGAGGTAACCAAGCCCGAAACCATAAATTACAGAACCCAGAAACCTGAAAAAGACGGTCTTTTCTGCGAAAGAATTTTCGGACCGACTAAGGACTGGGAATGCCATTGCGGCAAATACAAGCGTATCCGCTACAAGGGCATCACTTGCGAAAAGTGCGGCGTTGAAGTAACCAAATCCAAGGTAAGGCGCGAAAGAATGGGTCATATCGAGCTTGCGGCTCCCGTTTCCCATATCTGGTATTTCAGAGGCGTGCCTTCGAGAATAGGTCTCGTTCTCGATATGTCGCCCAAGGCTTTGGAGCAAGTAATTTACTTCGCAGCTTACGTCGTAATCGACCCCGGCACCGTTCCCACGCTTGAATACAAGCAAGTAATCAACGACAAGGAACTCCGCGAAATCGAAGACAAGTACGGCGAAAGTAACGTTACCGGACTCAAAGTCGGAATGGGCGCGGAAGCCATCCGCGAGCTTTTGATGGCGGTTGACCTTGAAAAAGAATGCGAAGAAACCAAGAAAATTATAGATACAAGCTCTTCGGCGCAGAAGAGGGTAAAAGCGGTTAAGAGAATTGAAATTCTCGAATCTTTCCGCAAGAGCGGCAACCGTCCCGAATGGATGATTTTAACCGTGCTTCCCGTACTTCCGCCCGAACTCAGACCCATGGTTCAGCTCGACGGCGGCAGATTCGCTTCGTCCGATCTGAACGATCTGTACAGAAGAGTTATAAACAGGAACAACCGCTTGAAGAGAATGATGGAGCTCGGCGCTCCCGATATGATAGTCAAGAATGAAAAGCGTATGCTTCAGGAAGCCGTCGACGCGTTAATCGACAACGGCAGACGCGGCAAGGCGCTTTCGGGCCCCTCGAACAGAGAACTCAAATCTCTGTCGGGAATGCTCCGCGGTAAGCAAGGCCGTTTCCGTCAGAACTTACTTGGTAAGCGTGTCGACTATTCCGGCCGTTCGGTTATCGTCGTAGGACCCGAACTCAAACTCTATCAGTGCGGACTTCCTAAGGAAATGGCAATCGAGCTTTTCAAGCCGTTCGTAATGAAAAAGCTTGTAGAAAGCGGACAGTGCCACAATATTAAGAGCGCGAAGCGTACCGTTGAGCGTGCAAAACCCCTTGTTTGGGACGTTTTGGAGCAAGTTATCAAAGAACACCCCGTTCTTTTGAACCGTGCGCCCACGCTTCACAGACTTTCGATTCAAGCGTTCGAACCCGTGCTTATCGAGGGTAGAGCAATCAAAATTCACCCCTTGGTATGTACCGCGTTCAACGCCGACTTCGACGGCGACCAGATGGCAGTTCACGTACCTCTTTCCGTTGAAGCACAAGCGGAAGCAAGATTCTTGATGCTTTCCTCAAACAATATTTTGAAGCTTTCCGACGGCAAGCCCGTTATGCAGCCCGCACAGGATATGGTTCTCGGTGCGTACTATCTTACGATAATAAGGCGCGAAGAAGGCAAATTCTACCGCTGGAGCGGCGACAGATATTACGAGTGCGCAGAGGGTGAAGAGGGTGCCGAAAAGTACGTTCCCAACGCGTACATTTCCGAGGACGAGGCAATGATGGCATATCAGTGCAAGCTCGTTCATATGCAAGACGAAATATACGTTAGACGTACCGTTGACGTTAACGGTGAACCCGTAACCGGAACCGTTAAGACGACTGTCGGCAGAATTATATTCAACTCTAATATGCCTCAGGATCTGGGCTTTGTAGAGCGTAAAAAGAAAGAAGATTATTTAAAATACGAAATCTCGTACGAATTCTTAGGCTCGGCGGTTGCAGTCGGCAAGAAACAGCTCGGCAGAATCGTTGACCGCTGCTTCAAGACGGGTGGCGCGCCTAAGGCTGCGGACGTTCTCGACAAGATCAAAACGCTCGGCTACAAGTATTCGACTATCGGCGCGGTAACTACGTCCGTATTCGATATGCACATTCCCGCAGCTAAGCAGGATATCGTAAGAGAAACCGAAGAAAAAGTTATCAAAATCGAAAAGAAATATCAGCGCGGACTTCTTCGTGAAGAAGAGCGTTACAACGCCGTAATCGAGGCGTGGGACGCTGCAACCGACTCCGTTACCGAAGAGCTGAAAAAGACGCTTGAAAAGTTCAATCCCATCTGGATGATGGCTGACTCTGGTGCTCGTGGTTCAATCGACCAGATGAAACAGCTTTCCGGTATGCGCGGACTAATGGTTAACCCCCAAGGTAAAAAGATCGAAGTTCCAGTTAAGTCGTGTTTCAGACAAGGACTTTCCGTTCTCGAATACTTCATTTCGTCGCACGGCGGTCGTAAAGGTCTTGCCGATACGGCGTTAAAGACGGCGGACTCCGGTTATTTGACAAGAAGACTTGTCGACGTATCTCAGGACGTTATCGTCAGAGAAAACGACTGTATGGCGGGCAGCAAAAAGCCCCGCGGTATGGTTGTCAAGGCAATAGTCGGACCCAACGGCGAAATCATCGAAGGACTTGAAGACAGAATTCAAGGCAGATTCGTTGCCGAAGACGTCAAGGATAAAAACGGAAACGTTATCGTTCCTATGAACGGCTACGTTACAGACGCGCTTGCAAAGGAAATCGTAAACGCGGGCATAGAACAAGTTTCTATCCGTTCGGTATTCAGCTGTAATTCACGTTTCGGCGTTTGCGCGAAGTGCTACGGCAAGAATATGGCAACCAACACCCCCGTGCAAGCGGGCGAAGCGGTCGGCGTAATCGCGGCTCAGTCCATCGGTGAACCCGGTACCCAGCTTACCATGCGTACCTTCCATACCGGCGGTATCGCGGCTACGGGCGATATTAC
>CAMWLA010000153.1 GCA_947174975.1 uncultured Clostridia bacterium
ACTATGTTTGACATAATTACAGAAAAAGGTATATTTCAAACCGATAAAGTTATTGTTTGTACCGGAGGTTTAAGCTATCCTTTAACGGGGTCAAGCGGTGACGGTTATAAATTTGCAGAGCTGGCGGGACATAAAATTATCGCGCAGAAACCTTCCTTATGCGGCTTGAATTTGAAAGGGAATGATTTGAAAAAACTTCAAGGTCTGACGTTGAAGAACGTTAAGCTCAATCTATTTATCAACAATAAGAAATATAATGAGTTCTTCGGTGAAATGCTGTTTACTCATTTTGGTATTTCGGGACCTATTGTGCTTTCGACGTCAAGCTTCATAAATAGATGTGATTTAAAAGCAGTAAGGCTGTCGTTAGATTTCAAACCCGCGCTTTCAGATGAGCAGTTGGATGCACGTATATTAAGAGATTTTGACAAATTCAAAAATAAAGATATTTCAAATTGTCTAAAAGAACTTTTACCGAATGCTATTATTCCGATAATCTTGGAAAGGTGCTCCATTATACCTACAAAGAAAATTAACTGTATTACACGAAACGAAAGGCAGAGTTTGTTGACAACTATTAAAAATTTTGATATGATTGTTTCGTCTTTACGAGGTTTTGACGAAGCTATTGTCACTGCCGGCGGGGTTGACGTAAGTGAAGTTAACCCCAAAACAATGGAAAGTAAAATTGTAAAAGGTATGTATTTTTGTGGCGAAGTACTCGATATAGACGCATTAACGGGTGGTTTTAATCTACAAATCGCCTTTTCAACGGGGTTTGCTGCCGGTAACAGCATTAAGGATTAACATATGAAAGCTATAAGGGGCGCAATAACGGTAAAAGCCGACACCGCCGACGAGATAAAAGAGAATGTTAAACTGTTGCTTACTGAAATAGTAGAGAAAAACGGTTTATCCATCGAAAACGTCGTATGCATTATGTTTTCAAATACGGCGGATATTCACTCTTTTTATCCCGCAAAAGCAGCGAGGGAGGTCGGTTTTTTTAATTGTGCTTTGTTTTCTTCATTGGAGCCCGAAATCGATAATTCTTTGCCTCTTTGCATAAGGGTTATGGTTTTGGCTGAAATTGAGGACAACCCTAAGCATATTTATCTTAAGGGAGCAGCTGATTTGAGGAAAGACATTACGGAAAAATTGAATATTGCAATTGACGGACCCGCAGGCAGTGGAAAGAGCACAGTTTCCAAAATTATTTCAAAACGTTTCGATATTTTATATTTGGATACCGGTGCGATGTACCGTGCTTGTGCTCTTGCTTGTGTAAATTTAGGAGTAGATTGCGCAAACGAATCTGCGGTAAACGCCATTGTCGATTCAATTGATATAAGCGTTAAATATGAGAATAAGATGCAAAGAACGTATCTTAACGGCACAGACGTTTCGGAAAGTATCCGTACGCCTAAAATTTCTATGCTCGCATCTGTAGTTGCTGCCCATGGTTGTATAAGAACCAAAATGGTAGATCTTCAAAGAAAAATTGCAAAAGAAAATTCTTGCGTTCTTGACGGAAGGGATATCGGAACGAACGTGCTTCCCCACGCAGAATTTAAATTTTTTCTCACGGCTTCGCCGGAAATCCGTGCTAATAGACGTCTTGCCGAAAATGAACTTAAAGGCTTTAAGCAGTCTTTCGCGGACGTTTTACAAGAAATAAAGGCACGTGACGAACAAGATATTAACCGTAAAATAGCGCCGTTGCTTAAAGCTGACGACGCAATAGAAATCAGTTCCGATAAGCTATCGGAAGAAGAAGTGGCAGATGCAATTTGTGCTCAAATTCAAGGTAAAATCTAATGGCAAAAAAGCAAAAAACAAAACTTAATGCCGTTTCAAAATGGTTTAGAACTCTTAGGCGGGCGGAACCCTTTTTATACCGTCCGTTTTTTCCATATAAAAAATACGGACATACTGAGATGTTTAAAGACAGAGCTTATATCTTTGTCGGCAATCATTTAAGCGTGTTGGACGTTGTTTTTCCCGCAGTTTCAACAAACCGTGCGGTGCATTATATGGCTAAAAGCAGTCTGTTTGAAAAAGGACTGATGAAGAAATTCGTGCATAAGTGCGAATGTATACCCGTAAATAGGGACGGAACGGACGTTAAGGCCGTAATGCAAGCTATGAAATATTTGAAAATGGGTGAAAGCGTCGTCATTTTCCCCGAGGGTACGAGAAATAAGACGAATGAAACTTTCCTTCCGTTTAAAAGCGGTGCGACGGCAATTTCCATAAAAACAAAAACGCCTATAATACCTATGGTACAGATCAAACCCATCAGAATTTTTCGTAAAGCACACGTGCTTTTCGGCGAACCGATAGAATTTACAGAATATTACGATAAGCGTTTAAACGAAGAAGATATAAAAAAATGCGACGATATATTACTCGAAAAATTGTCTGAAATGCACCAACAGCTCACAAGCATTCTTTCTAAAAAGAAAAAAAGCGGTAAAGTATGAAAATATATGTTGCGGAAAACTGCGGATTTTGTAAGGGCGTAGAGCACGCGGTAAATACCGCACTTTCTCTCAAATCCGAAAATGCCTACATTTTAGGTGAAATAATTCACAACGACGAAGTTATCAGAGCAATAAAGGATAGGGGACTTAAAGTTGTGGAAACTCTTGACGAAATACCCGATAACTGTACGGTTGTTTTTCGTTCGCACGGAGTTCCTAAAAGCTACTATAATGAGTGTGCAAA
Organism: uncultured Clostridia bacterium; assembly: GCA_947174975.1. Taxonomy (GTDB): domain Bacteria; phylum Bacillota; class Clostridia; order Christensenellales; family Borkfalkiaceae; genus Coproplasma. Next base: position 2,728 of record CAMWLA010000153.1, read on the forward strand.
CCGCAATATAAAAGTTGTTGACTGCACTTGCGGATTTGTAAAGCGTACGCAGAATATAGTAGCTGAGCAAAGTCAGCTTGGGAACTTTATCGTCATAGCGGGCGAACCGACGCATCCGGAAGTGGTCGGACTGCTAGGATGGTGCGGAAGCAACGCCGTGGTTATAAATGACGAGAATAAAATTCCCGATATACTTGCCGATAAAAATATCTGTATAGTAAGCCAAACAACCTTTTCTGCCCTAAAATTTGAAAAAATTATAAAAAATATTAAAAAACTTTGTGAAAAAACAGTTGCTGTTTTTAAGACGATTTGTTATACTACTATAGAACGGCAGAGCGAGACCGAAAAACTTGCCCAAATGTGCGAAGCAATGCTTGTTGTTGGTGGACTAAACAGCAGTAACACCAACAAATTGTATGAAATTGCTTTAAAATATTGCGGTAATGTTTTCCGACTTGCAAATTCCGAAGATATGGATTATTCCAAATTAAAAAAATTCAAAAGTGTAGGTATTGTTTCAGGGGCGTCAACCCCGAATGCGCAAACCCGGGAGG
>CAMWLA010000154.1 GCA_947174975.1 uncultured Clostridia bacterium
CGCCTACGCCAAGCTCTAAAAGAGTTTCCGCAAGGAAGTTTGCGTTGTCAACTTTGGTAAGTCCTTTATAAACCGCATCGCTGTCGGTTGTAAGTATCATTTTGTCGCCCTCGAAAAAGTTACCCACGTCCATACACAGCGTAAACAGCACCGCATTTTTGCGGGTTGTTCTTAAAAGGCGGATAAGCTTTCCGAATATTCCGCTCTTTTCGTTTTCGTTGAGCATACGCACCGATTTTAACGAAGGCGCGGCACTGTCAAGAATACTCGTCTGCACCTTTTCGGCGGGCTTTTCTTCGACGAAAGGCGAAGCTTCCTCAATTACCTTTACGCTCTTTTCCTCATCCTTAACTTCACGCTGAACTTTCGGAACTTCCTTGACGACGGTAACCGCCCCTCTTTCAATCTTTTGTTCAAGCGCGGTTATCTTGCCGATAAGCGCGTCTAAATTATAGTCCACGCTCGGCATTGCGCATTTTAAAACGGCGGTTTCGAGAGTTATCCTATTGTTGAGCGAATAGCGCATATCCGCTTCAGCCTCGGACAAAATTTCGGTCACACGCAGAAGCTTGTGCCCGTCGCAGCAAGACGCAACTTGTTCGATTCTCTGATATGATTCTTGGGGGATATTGACGATTTCTCTTGCGTTTTTGCAGACTTTAACTATCGTGCAGTTATTTAAAAAGTTGAGTAAATCTTTTAAAAGTACGCCCACGCTTTTGCCGGTTGAAAGAATCTCTTCAACGCCCGAAAGCGACGCGGACGCGTTTTCCGTAAGTATGCTTTCACAAAGCTTGCTTATCGAGAAAAAGTCTGCACTGCCGAGTACTTCGTTAACATCGTTATAAGTCAGCTTGCCGTTTGAATACGACGCGCACATATCCGCAATTGAAAGGCTGTCGCGCGCGCTTCCCGCACCGGCGCGGGCAATGGCTGAAACCGCCTCGTCCTCGTATTCCTTTCCCACCTTGTCGTAAACCGATTTAATCAGCTGTTCCAAGTCCTTTTGAGGTATTAATTTGAAGTCAAACCGCATACAGCGTGAAAGAATGGTTGCGGGAATTTTCTGCGGCTCGGTTGTGGCAAGAATGAACACCGCGTGCGCGGGCGGTTCTTCCAAGGTTTTTAAAACCGCGTTGAATGCGGACGACGTAAGCATATGAACCTCGTCGATTATATAAACCTTGTATTTGCCGGATACGGGCGGATACTGAACCTTTTCCCTCAAATCACGCATTTCGTCAACGCCGTTATTTGAAGCTGCGTCGATTTCGGATATGTCGAGGTTTGCGCCGCTTGCCAGCGATTTGCAGACTTCGCACTTACCGCAAGGCGAACCGTCGACGGGGTTTTCGCAGTTAATTGCGCGCGCAAAAATCTTTGCAAGCGTGGTTTTACCCGTTCCGCGCGGTCCGCAAAAGAGATATGCGTGACCTATTTTACCCGTGGATATCTGATTTTTGAGCGTGCGCACGATATGCTCTTGCCGCACGACCGTATCGAAAGAAACGGGTCTGAACGTTCTATAAAATGCGAGATAAGCCATTTTTACTCCGTTAATAAGTTCTGTAATTTGTTTTTTGCGCGATTGATTGCGTTATCTATACTCTTCGGATTTTTGCCGAGCGCGGAAGATATCTCCGCCATCGACATCCCGTCCGTGTACATAATTATTGCCTTAAATTCAAGTGAAGATAAAACTTTGCTCATTTCTTGCAAAATTTCGTGCTTTTCTTCGCGGCTGATAATCTCATCCTCGGGGTTATCGTGCGACACCCACTCCGCGCCGACTTCCATAATGGGCAGAAAGTTGTTTAATGCGGAATGCTTTGCACCGTTACTCTTTTTTACCGCGTCTACTATGCGGTTGTGGATACATCTGTTTGCAAACGCTGGGAAGCTTCCGCTGCCGGACTTGAAGCCGTTCACAGCCGAATACAGACCGAACATTCCCTCCTGAACGAGATCCTCCGTTTCGCCGCCGCTTAGAAAGAAACGGCGGGCAATGGATAAAACCGTGGGTTTATATTTTATATACAGCTTTTCCCAAGCCGATTTGTCGCCGCTTTGGCAAGCAAGTACGAGCTGTTCGTCAGACATTGCGTTTCCTTACCGCCTCGTACGCGGCTATGCCGAAAGCCACGGAAGCGTTTAAAGAGTTTACTTTTCCTTTTAAGGGAATTGAAAGCGTGAAGTCGCACTTTTCGCGCGTAAGCCTTTTCACTCCGCTATCCTCTCCGCCGACGACGATTGCAATATTGCCCGTCAAATCGGCGTCATAGATATTACTACCGTCGGCCTCCAAAGCGTACAGCCAGTAATTTTGTTTTTTTAGTTCGTCCACAGCTCGGTTAATGGAATTGACCTTGGCAACCTTGATGTGGTTTGCCGCACCCGCCGAAATACGGATAACCGCCTCGGTTACGCTTGCGGAATTGTTTGAAGGAATAACTACGCCGTCCGCGCCCGCGCACTCGGCTACGCGGATAATCGAGCCCAAGTTATGCACGTCCTCGATACCGTCGCACAGCACGATAAAACCGTTATTTCCATTACGCGACGAAATAATTTCGTCAAGTGACGAATATGAAAAATCGGAAGTAAACGCGATTACGCCTTGATGTCTTTTATCCTCGCTAAGCTTATCGAGCGCGCGCCTATCAACAAACTGAACGCGTATATTCTTTTTACGCGCTTCGGCAAAAATGCTTTTTAAAGAGCCTTGCGGGTCCTTTTCAAGCATTATTTTTTCAATATTTTTATCAGTTTTAAGCAGTTCGATAACTGCGTTTCTGCCCTCGGTTTTCATTTGACTTCCAAAAGTTGCGATATTCTTTGATACTGACCGGTAAGATACAAATAGCCCAACACAGCCTCAAACCCCGTAGAACGGTTGTATTCGGCTACGCTTGCGTTTTTACTGCGCGTTGCCTTTTTGGCGTTTCTTCCGCGCTTGAAAACGTCGTTTTCCTCTTCGGTGAAAAGCGGTTGAACTTTCTCTAAAAGTTCGCTTTGACCGTGCGCCGACACTTCGGAAGAGGTGAGCTTTTGCAGAGTTCCCGTACTGAAATCGGTTGAAAGCACCAGCTTTTCGCGGACGTACAGCGAGTACACCGCGTCGCCGACGAACGCAAGCGTTACGGGGCTTAGATTTCTTGCTCTCTGCTCTGAAATTGTACTGAATAAATTACCGAAATCCATTAAATAATTATATCACATAACGAATAAAAAAATCAAACATATAGTACTATATACCGTGAAAT
>CAMWLA010000155.1 GCA_947174975.1 uncultured Clostridia bacterium
AAATTATAAATTATTGACTTATTTTTGCGGTTATTATATAATCTTGTATATAAAATCAAAAGAGTGTAAACAAATGAATATAGATAAAATTAAAAAACTTTTAAAAGAAAACGGTCAAGAACAGCTCCTTGAGTATTACGGCGAGCTTGACGATAAAAAGCGTGCAGAGCTTCTTGACGACATTTCACACATTAATTTTTCCGTAACGCAATGTTTAAATCAGCATGCTGCTGAAAAAAATCTGAAAAACATTGCGCCTATCAACGCGAAAAGCCTTAACGAAATAAAGGCGCACGCCGCAGAATACCGCGAAGAGGGATTAAAGCTTCTGCAAGCGGGCAAGGTTGCCGCCGTAATTTTGGCAGGCGGTCAAGGTACAAGGCTTGGTTTCGATAAGCCAAAGGGAATGTACGATATAGGCGTTTCACGTAAGCTTTCCATATTCGGTCAGCTTATGAGCAACATACAAGACGTTACAAAGCTTTACGGCGGTTATTTTCACTTGTTTATAATGACGAGTGAAATCAATAACGACGACACGGTCGCATTTTTCAAGGAAAACGATTATTTCGGCTATCCTAAGGATAAAATACATTTTTATATTCAGAACAAAGAACCCGTATGCGGTCTTGACGGTAAAATTTTTCTTTCTGAAAAACACCGCGTTGCGTTTTCGCCGAACGGTAACGGCGGGTGGTATTCGTCGCTTGTAAACAGCGGACTTCCCAAGATTTTAGAAAAAGAAGGCGTCGAGTGGCTTAACGTTTTCGGCGTAGACAACGTTTTGCAAAGGATTTGCGATCCGGTATTTATCGGCGCAACTTCGATAGAGCGAAGCTTTTGCGGAGCAAAGGTAGTAAGAAAAACTTGCCCCGAAGAGCGCGTGGGCGTGCTTTGTTCGATAGACGGCAGACCTGATATTATCGAGTATTACGAATTGCCTAAGGAAGTTGCTGAAATGAAAGACGAACACGGCGAACTTGCATATCCTTACGGAGTAATACTTAATTATCTATTTAACGTGCACGTTTTAAATGCGATAATAAGCTGGAAGCTTCCTTATCACCTTGCGCAAAAGAAAGTCGCACATATCGTTGACGGTAAAAAGGAAGAGCCGAACGAACCGAACGCATTTAAATTTGAAACGCTTGCCGTGGATATGGTAAGAAACATGGGCAGCTGCCTTGCATTTGAAGTTGAAAGGGAAAAGGAGTTTGCGCCCATAAAGAATGCAACCGGCGTAGACAGTGTCGAGTCGGCAAGAGAATTGCTCAAAAAGAACGGAATAAAACTGTAAATAAAATTTTTAGGAAATATAAATGAAAAAATTACTTTGCATATTGGCGTCAGTGGCGCTGTCTGTTTCAATGCTGTTTGCGGGCTGTTCGCTTACGGGCGCCGACGGAAGAGACGGTAGGGACGGTAAAGACGGACAGAACGTAACTTTTGACGACGTCTACAATAAATACTTGTCCGAACATGAGGGCGCTTCTTTAGAGGATTTTTTAAAGGAATATTTAAGCTATACCGACACCGAACTCAGCAATGCGGCAAGCTTGCGTACGGCGATTAACCGTTCGCTTATGTCGGGAGTCTCGATTTTAACTAAATTCGCTTATACGACTTCGCGTCCCGGGGCTTTCGGCACGACGTCGAAGCAGACTGACTACAAGGTTTATACGGGTTCTGGCGCAATTTTATATATGGATAAGAATGCGGGTGACGCGTACGTGGTAACTAACTGCCACGTAATTTACGACGATTCTTCCGACACTATTTATTGCAACGATATCAGACTTTACCTTTACGGTCAGGATACGTCCGGTGTAAACTACGTTTTAACCGGAAACGACATCACGAAAGACGAGAATTACCGTATGTCCGCCGAAATAGTAGGCGCTTCGGTGAAGTATGATATTGCTCTTTTAAAGGTTTCAAACAGTACTGTTTTGAAGCGTAGCGATGCCGTTGCCGTCAGCAATAAAACTACCGTTGCCGAGGCTTTAAACGATAGCTTCATACAAGACGAATATTCAACCGTCGGTGAAACCGTCTATGCGATAGGAAACGCTTCCGGAGAGGGAATGTCCGCATCAAACGGCATTGTTTCTAAAGACAGTGAAAATATCGACGTAGGACTTTCCGACGTAAACGAAAAAGAAACCAACAGTTACCGCGTATTGCGTACGACTGCGCCGATAAATCACGGAAATTCGGGCGGAGCATTGTATAATACCACCGGTAAAATCGTAGGAATTGTAAACGCAAAGGACGAAGGCGAGGATATAGACAATATGGGTTATGCCTTACCGGCAAACACCGTGCGTCGTCTTTTGGTTTCAATGTACGACAGTTACGTATCAAACGGGAATAAACATATTTCCGCCGGAAGTAAGCAGTGCGGAATAAATAAGGCTTTACTCAATATTACGACTACGGTTTCAGACAGTTATTCAAGACTTAATGCCGACGGCATTTCCATTATCACAGAAACCGTAAGGGTGGAAAACGTCGAGGGGGCACCCGCAAGAGGCGTTTTGCAAGTAAACGACGTTTTGCGGACGGCAAAGCTAACTTCATCCGACGGAACGGTAAAAGAGGATATAATAATAACCCGTAATTACAGCTTGTCTGAAATGCTTATTTCTGCAAGGGCTGGCGATACCTTGACGTTGAAAATCGAGCGTAGCGGTACTGAAAGCGAAGTTTCAATAAGATTCGATAAAAATCACTTGCACTATTACGAATAAAGATAAACCGCGGAGCGAAAGCTCCGCGGTTTTTAATTGTATTCTTTCATTTGTCTTTCAAGCGCTCGCTTTTGGTCGCGCTCTGCAATAGTCCGTTTTTTATCGTAGTTTTGCTTACCCTTGCAAAGTGCAAGCTCAACCTTGACAAGACTTCCCGAAAAGTAGAGGGAAAGTGGAATAAGCGTATAGCCTTTTTCGTTTATCTTTCCCACGATTTTATCAATTTCAAAGCGGTGCATCAAAAGCTTTCTATCGCGCTTGCTTTCCTTTGTGGAAAATGCGCCCGCCTTGTCGTATACGGCAATATGCGCATTTTTCAGCGTGAGCTGACCCGCACGGATAAAACAGAAGCTGTCTTTAAGGTTGCAGTTTCCCGCCCTCAAAGATTTGACTTCCGCACCTTCCAAAACTATTCCCGCCTCGTATTTTTCAAGTATAAAATACTCGTAAGTGGCGTACTTGTTATAAGTTATTTGTTTCATATCTCTATTATAT
>CAMWLA010000156.1 GCA_947174975.1 uncultured Clostridia bacterium
TATTAAAATTTATTGTAAGAAAGCTGTATTTGGTTATTTCTTAGAATAATATCACCGGTTTGTTTTGGGCACGCGCCGCGGTAATGGTATCGTACGTTCCACCGACATGGATGTCATTCCCATTCTCATCTTTAAGCGGGAGTTCCACGCCGTCCCAAAGCGCAAGCATTTCGTCACATTCGTCTACGATATATCGGCTGACGTTGAAATACGTTGTCAATACATGAGGTTTTATTACCACGCTACGAACCTGCCCCAGAAGTTGCATGAACTTTTTGCCGTTATCTGCATGTTCTTTCATAAATCTATCCCAATTATAGGGCAGTACCGCAGTAACCTCTAACCCGCAATTGAACGCCTCTTCCGCAAATAATAGGTCTGCGCCGTCGGCAAAACCGCTGAGGAGCTTCAAATCATACTTGTCTTGTAGTCTGCGCAGATACGCTCTGATTTCGCCGCGTACCTTTTCTTCATCAAAGTTTTTGATTCGCGATAGATTGATATGGCCGGTACAGCCGAGGACGTATACCTTTTTGTTCGGCTGCATACGGTATATCTTAATCCCGTGCGCACCGAGGTGTTTCACCATGTTGTTGATAGGAGCTCGGTCTTTGTCTTTCTCCGAGCTGGCAAGTTCGTCGTACGGAACAATGTCCTTATGCATTCTCTTCTTTTCACGTTCCGTTCTATCTTTGTAATCCGTCCCGTAAACCCAGCCCATTTCGACTTTCTCGTTCACCCAACGGATATGCTCGTTGACGGCAAGCAGCGCGAGCTCATCCTCGGTAAATTCTTGTACGACAGGATAATCATAAGCCTTGTCGCTGAAAAAGCAATGGATATTTTCCAGATGTCGAATGTAATGCTTTGCTTGTGCGATATTCGAAAGCTGGTACTCCAGCGTCAGCTCGTCGAAACGGCCCTTCATATAGTCTGTAATTTTGGCGGCTTTGCAATCGCTTTTGTAGCTGATGTTGATTGCCTCTGCAAGCTTACACAAGTCAACAAATCTGTTGTCGGAGAAATAGTCGTAGACCTTTTTATCTCTCGTCTTGACGGTATGCGAGACCTCAAGCGTTGCAAGCTCTTCCCAATCGACACATGCATTTTTGATGTTTGTTGCGAGTTCTTGTATTTTCTGAACGGATTCTGTGTCATTTCCCTTGTCGAAATAATAAACAACTTTGACTGTTTTGTTATCGACGAACAAATCGATATCCCAAGCAAGCTCTTGCTCCTTGCTTTTCTCGCCATAGGGAATGCGGTCCCAGCACTGTAGTTCGTCGCAAAGGGAAAGCAGATACGCAAGCGGCTGTTGCTTTAGGTGCATCTGTTCGTAGACCTTGCCGTTTTTGCTTGCCGCTTCTTTATAGGTGAACCTATAAAAATTGTGCAGGAAAATCGCCATAATTGCGTCGAGCATAGGGCGGGTGAGCACAAAGTCGTCTATTTTTAGAAGTTCCTTTAAGAGTAGAACCGCGCTGTAATAACCGTGGTCCTTGGGATTGTTGGGGTTTTCGACTTGCTCTTGAATTTTTGATTCTAAAATTGCAGCGCTTTCCTTCCGGTCATGAGTGATATTGCCAAATGTATCGAGGAACGCAGCAATCAAGAGCGAGTTGATATCCGTTTTCCCTTGCGGCATAAATTCACCGCATTTTGCTATTTCGGTTGGAGTCAATGAGATATAGCCCGCCATATTGCCGTAGCTCATATTTAAGCGCTTTTTCTCATCGGATTCCGTCTTTTTCCCGTATTCCTTAACTTGTAAGTAGGATATTTCGTAGGGATATCCGATATCGTGAAAGAGCGCGGCAATACCCCAGTATTTTAAGAATTCGTATTCTGCGCGATCAGTCTCGTATTTTTTTGCAAAGGCTGCGCGCATATTTTTATTCCCCATAAAAATAGAAAGCCCGAGCGCAAACACGTAGACGGAGTGCGAGTAGTGGTCGCGGTGTTTTTTTAACAGGGTAGCACTGTTCGCCTCGTAATCGTAGAGAAGTTGCAACAGTGAATTGATGCCGCGTTTATAACCTCCGAACGTTTTAAAAATTTGTGCGTAGCAGAAAAAAACGTCGAAAGCGTCTTCCTTAGCGCCCGTACGAACGAACCGCGCCAAAGCATTTTTGAAGCAGAGCGCATCGATGTCGCGATTGAAGTTATATGTGCAGCCGTTGATAGGCGCCGGTTGCGTCTTTTCCTCACCATTCTCCATAACGGGGTTTCCGTCTTCGTCGACGATAACCTTGCGTATCATCTCCGGCAGGTCGCCATCGGCGTCGAAGCGGTGAAGTAAGCCGGCTGTTTCGAAAATCTTTTTACTTAATTCGATTAATGTTTTCATAGAGCCTCATTAAGATTTATTTAAAAAATTATTTTAATTATATCAAATCGATTGGATGTTGTCAATTTCCTGTCTTTCGAAAATTTCGGGAAGCATTCCATCGAATTATCGCGGTGGCAATAGAACGGATGTTTGTTCGGTGATTTTAAGTCGATTTGGTTTCAGAATGCCGCTATTAAAAAATATTGCTTTTTATGCCGAAATAATTTACAATATGAGCAAAAGGAGATTAGGGAGGGCATATGTCGCAAATTGAGAAAATCCCCATTATTGTCGGCGTAACGGGGCACAGAAATATCATGGAAGAAGATAAGCCACAGTTAAAACAGACTGTCATCGATTGCTTGAAAGAAATACAAGCGCTATGCAAATGTGAGGGCGGCGACGATACTCCGATTATTATGCTTAACGCATTCGCACAAGGCGCCGATATGCTGTGCGCCGAAGCGGCATTTGAGCTCGGTATTGATGTTTATGGAGTGCTTCCACGCGAGAAAGAGCGGTATATTAATAGCCTTGATAACGAGGCGGATAAAAACAAATTTAACGATTATTTGACAAGAGCCAAGCGCGTATTTGTTGCGCCGGATATTGAAAAAAATAAATCATGGCTCAAAAAAACCAATAGCAACATTGACGATGAGGGCTATGAATCTCGGCAGCTGGGAATATATATTGCCGAGCATTCGCATATCCTGCTTGCGCTTTGGGACGGGACGCCGCCCTCCGAGCAATTCGGTTGGGGCACGGTTGAAGTCATTAAGTTCGCGCTGGAGCATAATTTTTTGGATAAAGAGCATTTGTTCAAGCCGGGGACTATCAACGATTCCGCCGTGGCATGGATAAATTCGAGACGGGAAGGTGCCGGCGCTCAAGCGAATATCGAAAGGAAGTGG
>CAMWLA010000157.1 GCA_947174975.1 uncultured Clostridia bacterium
GTATAGCCGGACCTACGTCTGACAGTACTTCAAAACCCGTAGGGCTTGTTTATATAGCGGTAGCATTAGGTGATGATTTTTCCGTGTTTGAATATAACCTCAGCGGAGACAGAGAAAATATAACTAATACGGCGATAAATCTTGCACTGTTCCACACATACAAATTGTTAAAATAATTTAGGAGTTTTGATATGAACGAAGAAAAACTTAAAGCACTGAATTCAACTATTGCAATGATTGAAAAGCAATATGGCCGCGGCGCGATTATGAAGCTGGGCGATTATAAGGTAAATGCCGACATTGAATATATACCTACGGGTTGCTTGTCGCTTGACCTCGCACTTGGCGTCGGAGGTGTTCCCCGCGGAAGAATACTTGAAATCTACGGGCCCGAATCTTCCGGTAAAACTACGGTTGCACTGCATATTATTGCCGAAACGCAAAAGGCGGGCGGTGTAGCGGCTTTTATCGACGCTGAGCACGCTCTCGATGCTCAATATGCTCACGCACTTGGTGTAAATACTGACGATTTGTATCTTTCACAGCCCGATACCGGCGAACAAGCACTTGATATATGTGAATCATTGGTTCGTTCAAGTGCGGTTGACATCATAGTTGTTGACTCGGTTGCGGCATTGACACCCAAAGCCGAGATAGAAGGCGATATGGGTGATACTCACGTAGGTTTGCTTGCAAGGTTAATGTCACAAGCACTCAGAAAGCTTACGGCAATTACTAATAAGTCAAAGACTTGCGTTATATTTATTAATCAGCTTCGTGAAAAAGTCGGAGTTATGTTCGGCAATCCTGAAACCACTCCCGGCGGTAAGGCGCTTAAATATTTTGCTACCGTAAGACTTGATATCAGAAAGGCTGACGCTCTTAAAAGTGAGGGCGATATAGTAGGTAACAGAGCTAAGTGCAAAGTTGTAAAAAATAAAGTTGCGCCTCCTTTTAAGGTTGCTGAATTCGATATTATTTACGGTGAGGGCATTTCTCAAGAAGGCTGTCTTATTGATTTGGGTGTTGAATACGGAATTTTAACGAAGAGCGGAGCATTCTTCTATTATAATGATGATAAAATTGCACAAGGCCGCGAAAAAATGCGTGAATACCTGAAGAGTAATCCGCAAGTCGCTGCTGAAATCGATGCAAAAATCAGAGAAGCGCATAAGGCTTCAACTCAAAAGCAGGCATAAATGCAACACGGATTTGTAAAGGTTTGTTCTGCAACTGTACCGATAAAAGTTGCAGACGTTGAGTTTAATACACAACACATAATAAAATCCATTGAAGAGAGCTATAAAAAGGGCAGTAGCATTACGGTGTTTCCCGAACTTTGTATATGCGGTTACACTTGCGGCGACCTTTTTAATCAGCGTTTACTCCTCGAAGCGGTTGAAAAAGCAATAATAAAAATTGCAAAAGCAACGAAGAATATGCAAGTTCTTTCATTTATCGGTGCACCGCTTGTATGCAACGGTAAGCTTTATAATTGTGCTGTGGCAGTTTCGGACGGTAACGTTTTGGGGGTAATACCCAAGACGTTTTTACCTAATTACGGCGAATTCTACGAACAGCGCCATTTTGTCAGTGCACCGAAAACACTAACCGAAATTAATATTTTGGATAATAAAGTGCCGTTCGGTACAAATTTGATTTTTAAATCAGAGAATAACGTGGATTTAACTGTTGCGGCTGAGCTGTGTGAAGATTTATGGGCGCCTAAATCTCCGTCCGTTTCTCACGCGCTTGCGGGAGCTAACGTTATAGTGAATTTGTCTTGCAGTGATGAAATAGTGGGCAAAGCCGAATACAGAAAAGATTTGGTTAGAATGCAGTCTGCAAAGCTTGTTTGCGCTTATATTTATTCAGATGCTGGTGACGGTGAAAGTACTTCGGATTTGGTTTATGCAGGGCACAATATTATTTGCGAGAAAGGTGAGCTGCTTGCTGAGAGCAATCTGTTTGAAAATGGTCTTTTATTTACCGATATTGACGTTCAAGCACTGTCTGATGAAAGAAAGAGAATGGCGTCAAGTTTTTTTGCGGACGCCGTAGACGGATATAAGATAATAAGCTTTAAAGAAAATCCGATAGAGGGAGAATTAACGCGAGTTTTCCCACTGATGCCATTCGTTCCGAGTGATAATGCAATCAGCGAACGAATGGATTTAATACTTAAAATTCAATCAAAAGGATTAGAAAAGAGAATTTCGCATACGGCTGCTAAAACTGCCGTAATAGGAATTTCCGGCGGTTTAGACAGCGCGCTTGCGTTGCTCATAACGTACAGAGCTTTTAAAAACTTAAATAAAGACGTAAAAGATATAATTGCCGTAACTATGCCGTGCTTCGGTTCAACCGTTAAAACAAAGAATAATGCCCTAAAGCTTATTGATGCATTGGGCGTTACGGGCAAAATTATTCCTATTGAGAAGAGTGTTAATAGCCATTTTGAAGATATAGGACAAAATAAAAACGATTACGATGTTACTTTTGAAAATGCGCAAGCAAGAATAAGAACACTTATCTTGATGGATTTGGCAAATAAATTCGGTGGACTGGTAATCGGCACCGGAGATTTAAGCGAGTTGGCCTTAGGGTGGGCAACCTATAACGGTGACCATATGTCTATGTATTCGGTAAACTGTTCGGTACCCAAAACACTTGTAAAAGAATTAGTTAAATTTGAAAGCGCAAGATATGGCGGTGAAATTCAAAAAGTACTAGACAGTATTTTGCGGACGGAAATAAGCCCTGAATTGCTTCCGGTGAGTAACGGAGTTCAAGAACAAAGAACGGAAGATATAATAGGTCCGTATATTTTGCATGATTTCTTTTTATATTACGCTGTGCGTTGGGGCTTTACTCCGGAAAAGATTGCATATATTGCCGAACATACATTTAAAGAAAAATATGACCTCAATTCTATAAAGAAGTGGCTTAAAGTGTTCTATAAAAGATTTTTTTCTCAGCAATATAAGCGTTCGTGCGTTCCGGATGGAGTAAAGGTCGGACCGGTTTCTCTGTCACCGCGTGGAGACTGGAGAATGCCGTCTGACGCAATTTCAAATTTGTGGCAAAATGATATAAATTAAGCGGGCAAATCCCGCTTTTTTTATATTGTCTTGAACATTTTAATATATTAAATTGACTTTTGTTATAAAAAGGTGTACAATTAAAAATAGATATAAACTTATCCGATAGGATTTCGTATATATTTAAATT
>CAMWLA010000158.1 GCA_947174975.1 uncultured Clostridia bacterium
CAAATAATATTTATGTTCGGTTTTATTGATAACCAGAAATACAGCAACGTTAAAATCGAAGTAAGCGATATAAAAATAAGTTTGAAAAACAACAGCCTGGACGGTTAATATCTGATTATATGACGGACAAAATTTTATCGGCTAACAATTATATAAACAAATCCAGACATACAATCAAAAACGAATACAGATTAAAATATCATATGATGCCGCCGATAGGCTGGCTAAACGACCCTAACGGATTGATATATTTCAAAGACAGATTTCATCTTTACTATCAGTTCAATCCGTACGCAAGCTGTCCGGGGAAGATGTGCTGGGGGCACTTCGTGTCCGAAGATCTGATATCTTACGTGGACGACGGCGTCGCGCTTAAACCCGACATAGAGGACGCAAGCGCTTATTCGGGCGGCTCGATAGAGAGCGACGGAAAAATAATCGCTTTCTATACGCTTCACATCGAAAACGGAAAAATCAAAAGCGAGGAAGTGTACAAGGCGGTCTCAACGGAAGGTTTCTGTTTTGACCAGGGCGTAAAGGTGTTCGACAACGAACGTCTGCCTAAAAATATAAGCCGTACGGACTTCCGCGACCCTTGCCCCGTCAAGATAGGTGATAATTATTTCGTATTCCTCGGCGGTAAGGACGTAGTATCAGACAAAGGCGTGATAATAGTTTTGAAAGGGAAAAACCCCGACAAGCTTGAATATGCCTTTATGCTCGGCCCCTATTACGAACTCGGGGACATGGGCGAATGCCCCAGCTATTTCAGAGTCGGAGATAAGGACGTAATAGTAGTTTCGGGCTGTAACGTTCCCGAAAGGGGCAACGACTTCAAGAATATCAATTCAAGCGTTTTCATAGTGGGCAACCTCGATTTCGAAAACGGAAAAATGGAAGTCGAATTTATACGCGAGATAGACAAAGGCGACTCATTCTACGCACCCCAGTTCATAAGGGGAATGGGCAAATGCGTAATGATAGGCTGGCTTGAAATGTGGGAGAAAAAATATCCCACCCGCGAAAAAAATCACGGCTGGGTAGGCGCATTCACGATACCGAGGGAAATCTCGGTAAAAGACGGCGAAATCTACCAGACTCCCGTTGAAAGCTTGAATAAATATCTGACCCCCGTTGAAGACGGAAAAATTCCCAAATGCGCGGATATATCTTTTAAGTTTAACGGAGAGGGGCGCCTTAAAATCAAGGGCAGCGACGGCGAAGTCGTTGTAGGAAAGAAAAGCGGAGTTTATCTCGACACTAATTTAACCAACAATTTGTTCGGCTGCGTGCGCAGAACAAACAACGATTACGAAGCTTGCGAAGTGCGCATTCTCCTCGACGTTTCGAGTATAGAAGTATTCGTGGACGGCGGTAGGGAAGTAATCAGCAGCAGAATATACATTGACGGAAGTTATAATTTAGAAATCGATGGCGGCATATCTGAAATCCGCATAAAGGAAATAGGTAAAAAGCAATGAAAAAATTGTGGGTAATCCCCGTTTTGGCGGCGGCAGTATGTATGGGGGCAACCGGTTGCTCGGATACGGATAAGGGCAAGGTTGACCAAAAGGGAGCGAACGTGTTCCCCGTTTCCACCGTAGACGAAGGCATCGCGGTGGCTATGGGTGACGTTATGCCCTTTTACGATGACGGCGTAATGAACATCTATCATCTTCAAGACAGCGGCAGCAGCCCTTTCTATCACCCTATTGCCCGTATCACCACGAGTGATTTCGTGCACTATAACGACGAGGGCGTGGCTCTCAATTTCGAGAAAGACGTAAAGTCTAACGACGCTGCGCTCGGCACGGGTTCATTCATTAAGGATGCAAACGGCAAATACCACTGTTTCTACACGGGACACGCCGCAAGCTTGGACGACGTTGCGCCCGATCCTCTCGAAGTAATTCGCCACGCAACTTCCGACGACCAGAAAACCTGGACAAAGGACAAAAATTTTAAGATTAAAGGCGACAAAGAAGGGGACGACGCATATTTAAACAACGACTTCCGCGACCCCTACGTATATTACGACAGCGTTGACAGTTGTTATTATATGCTTGTAACCACCCGCGACAAATTCGACGGCATTGAAACGGGCGTAATAAAATATTACGCGTCGACGACGCTTGACGCTTCTGCGGACGGCTGGGAAGATAAGGGCATTTTCTACCGAAACGAAGAGGGTTCGTACAATATGGAGTGTCCCTCCGTTGTACGGTTCGGCGACTATTACTATCTCGCTTACAGTGAGCAAGGCGACAACAGAGTAACGCATTACCGCTATAAAGCCGCGCAAGACAAATCGTCGCACGCCGGCGAGTGGAAGAAGTTTGAGCGCGACAGCATTGACGCCGGCGGCTTCTACGCGGGCAGACTTGAAAAGGCGGGCGAAAAATTGTACGCATTCGCATGGTGTGCAAGACTTACGGGCGGAAGCTCGGGCGAATTCGACTGGGGCGGAAACCTTGTAACACACGAGCTTGTTCAAAAGGAAAACGGCGAGTTAAATGCGGTTATGCCTAAGACGTATAAGGACTTCTTTTCACATCAAAAGAATTATAATTCTGTGAACGGCGACAAGGTTGAAGGTTATACCTTCGACGGCGAAAAATTCACCGCGCACGGCGTTCAGAAGCTTTCCGATAACGTAGTGAGAATAAGTCTTAATATCGAAGCGAACGGCGACAAGGGTGACTTCGGTCTTTCTTTCGGACTTGACGGCGATTACAACAACCGCCTTGGCAGCGCGATAATAGCTTTCGAGCTTGAGAAAAACCGCGTGACTTGTTACAACGGCGTATCGAGTATTTTACGCTACGGCGCGCCCCTTACGTCGGTTGCATTTAACTTCGAAAAAGATAAGGCATACGGCGCCGACATAATAATCGACGGCGAAATATTGACGGTATATCTTGACGGGGAGGTTGCTCTCACCGCAAGAATTACGGACATGAAACAATCAAACTTTGCGTTCTATTCAAACGGCGCGAAATGCAAAATACGGGACATTAAATTCTATGAGTAAACTTTATTCCATAGGCGAACTGTTAATCGATTTTCAGTCGGTAGGAGTTGCTTCGTTAAAGGATACGCAGCAGTTTGTTAAAAAAGCGGGCGGCGCTCCCGCGAACGTGTGCGTTCAAGCGGTAAAGCTCGGACAGCAGGCGGCGTATCTTACAAAAGTCGGAAACGACGGCTTCGGCGAGTTTTTAATAG
>CAMWLA010000159.1 GCA_947174975.1 uncultured Clostridia bacterium
TGCGAGGGTAAGCTTGCAATTGCAAAGAGAGCTAAACAGCTTGGCTATGACGCAATTCACGATACCGTTCACGAAATGGCTAAGGACGAAGCTCGTCACGGCGCAGGATTTGCGGGACTTCTGAAAAGATATTTCGGCAAATAATTTAATATGCTATTTAAAAGAGTAGGTAAAATACCTACTCTTTTTTATAAATACTTCTTAAAGTTTAAAAGCACGGTCGCAAAGCGGCTGTGCTTTTTCATATAATGAAAATAGAGGTGAGGGGGAAAACCTTTGCCTAATTTTAACAGTAAGAGGAAGAATTACTTATGTGTAATAATTGTAACAGATGTAATCAATGTAACAACTGCGGTAATGGTCGCAACGGCAGAAATAATCAGTGCGGTTTTTGCGGACTTTTAAATCTTTTCCGCAATTGCCAATGTAACAGATGTAATAGGTGTAACACTTGCAATCAGTACGACGAGTATTATGCTGAACAGTACGGCTTAAACAGAAGAAACAACAATTGTCAGTGCGGATGCAACCGTTACTGGAATGATTTCGATTAATTAAAATCATAGGGGTAACGTTTGTTACCCCTTAATTTTTTTTTAAATTGCAGAAAATATATGTATGAGCAAAATTATAAGTATTTATAAATATTTCTCGGACAAGCGGTTTTCAACTATTGCGGGAACACTTGTATATTTTTTGCTGATGAGCATAGCGCCGTTTATTCTTTGGCTTACCTTGGTATGTGGAAACGTCAATATTGAACGCTTTTTATCTCACGATCTTTTTGCTGCGGTAAGTCCGTTTTTAAGATATTTAAAATCTTCTGCTGAAAGCGCGGTAAGTGGAGCGGGGATAATTTTTCTTTTAACCACGCTTTATTCGTCGACAAACTTTTTTTATCATTTAAGACGAAGCGGCGAAATTATTTATAACAGCCGGCGTGTTAAGGGTGGTATAAGGTTAAGACTTGCTTCACTTCTATTAATTTTCAGCGCCTTTTTGGTTTTAGCCGTTTTGACTGCAATGTCCGTGACCGGCTCTTGGTTGCTTGACAAATTTTTGCCTTTTTATTTCGCTGATATTATAACTTATACTGTTATTACTTCGGCTGCATTTACAGCTGTATTGATATTAAATATTTTTGCTTGCCCGTACAAATTAAAAGCTTCCGAAGCTACGCCCGGAAGCTTATTGACCACAGCACTGTGGTTAATATTTATTGTTGGATTTAATATATATACCGTTTTTGCTAATCCCGAAAAGCTGTACGGCAAGATAGCCGCATTAATTATTTTTTTATTATGGTGTTATATAATGATGAGTAGTTTCGTAATCGGCATAATCTATAACGGTATGTTTAAAAGTAAAAGAGAATACAAAAAGCTTTTTTAAAGTTTAATTGCACATCCGCAAGCAAGTGCACCAGGACCGATATGGCACGAAACGCTGAGGGAAAGAGGGTCGATCCAATGGAATTCCGCCTTGGGGAATTTAGCGATAAGCTGCTCTTTAAATTTAAGCGCTTCTTCGTAATTTTCCGTGTGGGCAATGCTAATCATCATTTTGCCCGCTTCGTATTCCTCTTTAAATCTTGTGGAAAGGTCGTTTTTCAAAGCGTTAATCATTGTATCCTTAGCGTCGGTAAGCTTTCTTACTTTTGCATATGTGTCAAGCTTAAAGCCTTGAATCTGTAACACGGGTTTTATTCTTAAAAGAGTTCCGATTGCGGCAACGGCGGGGGTAAGTCTGCCGCCCTTTTTCAGATATTTAAGCGTATCAACCATTATATAAATGCTTGATTTCATTTTCGTGTCCATTAATATATCTGCAATTTCTTTGCCGGATTTTCCTTCTTTTGCAAGCTTCATTGCATCAAAAGCGCTTTGTTTTTGTGTTATAGATATTCTTTGATTATCTACAACGTAAACCTTGCCCTTAAAACGCTCTTCTGTTTCAGCATAATGTTGAAGAGTATGGCAAGTTTCCGAAAGTCCGCTTGACATAGGAATATATACGATTTCGTCATAATTTTTCAATGCTTCGTCCCAAATTTCGCCTACGTGCTCGGGGTTGGGTTGAGAAGTGGATACTCTGACGTTGCTTTTCAGTTTTTCATAAAACATTTCTTGTGTCAAAGTTAAATCTTCATAAAAAATATCTTCATCTATAAGTACGGGCATGGGTACGACCGAAATGCCTAATTCTTTTGCTTCAGCTTGAGTAATGCCGCTGTTGCTGTCGGTTATAACTGCTGTTTTCATATATTCCTCCAAAGTAATTCTTAATATTTAATTGAGCAAGCTACAGCGAGTGCGCCGGGACCAATGTGGCACGAAACACTGAGGGAGAGGGAGTCAACGAAGGTAAATTCAACATTCGGGAATGCTTCTTCAATTTCCGCTTTAAATTTCAATGCCGCCTCTAAATTTTTTGTGTGTGCCACTTGCAAAGTCATTTTGCCGACTTTATATTCGTCCTTGAATTCGGTTTCAAGGTCCTTCTTTATTGCGGTAATCATTGCTGTTTTTGCGTCTGAAATTTTTCTTGCTTTCGTAAACTGGTCAAATTTTTGTCCGTGATTTTGAAGCACTGGCTTAATTTTTAAAAGGTTGCCGACGAATGCAACGGCGGGGTTAAGCCTTCCGCCTTTTTTAAGGTAAGTAAGGGTATCGACCATTATGTAAATACTTGATTTCATTGCCGTATCGTTAAGCCATTGCACGATTACTTCTGCTGATTTGCCTTCCTTAACCATTTTTAAAACGTCTAAAAGGCTTTGCTTTTGTGTTACAGACACGCGGTGGTTATCGATGGCAAATACCTTGCCTTTATATTTTTCTTCGGTTTGCGTCAACTGATATGCCGTGTCAAAAGCTGCGGCAAGTCCGCTTGAAATAGGGATATAAATGACTTTGTCGTAATCTTCTAACAGCTTGTCCCAATATTCCATCAGAGAATCGGGGCTGGGCTGAGAAGTGGATATCTGTGAATTTCCCGTAAGTTTTTCATAAAAAAATTCTTGAGTGAGTGAAATATCTTCTAAGTAAATTTCGCCATCAATGATGACGGGAGTAGGTATAATTGTAATGCCAAGTTCTTCGGCTTCTTTGCGGGTTAATCCGCTGTTACCATCTGTAGAAATTGCTATTTTCATAAATTTCTCCTAATAAAAGCTATTTTTA
>CAMWLA010000160.1 GCA_947174975.1 uncultured Clostridia bacterium
TTTTATATTAGGGTAATTATGCTTAAATTATCCTAACCGGATCATAGGAGAATCTTATGAAGAAAAAAACATTTGCGGCAATTGCATTAACCTCGTGTATGGTGCTAAGTAGCGCATTCACGGGTTGTTCACTCGTTTCAACCAATAATAGGTTGGATATGGAACAAGTTATCGCAACTGTCGATATTTCAAAATCCGACGAATTTGCAAGTGAATTTTCAGATTATAAAGATGCTATATCGTCAAAGCAGATAATTAAGAGGGAGTTGGTTTCATACTTCCTTAACGTCGGCTATTCTTACGTTCAGAACGGATCTTCGTATGAAGAAACTTTCAATGCGCTTGTTGACGCACTAGTTAACAACGCTGTACTCGTTCAGTACTCGACCGCTGCGCTTTTAAAGGAAGCAGACGCTACTACCGTTGCTGATTTTAAGAAAGAAACCGACGAAGTGAAGAAGTATGAATCGTTGCTTGAAGACGACGAAAACAACGACGCTGTAAATTTGGCTAAATATAAGCTTTATTCGTCAATCAATTCGGCAATCGATAATTACGAAAAGAGAGTTATTGACGAAGAGGACGGCTATACCGGTTCCGGAACGAGAACAACGCCTACAAATCTCGATACAGAGCAAGACGATTATTATCCTTTTAAAATGGAAGGGGAGAAAAAGGTTCTTGACTATGGTATATATACGGGTTATGGTAAATATTCTCTCGCAAACAGCGGTGCATATAAGGACGACGCGTTAGAGGGTGGTACCCGTTCAACGCGTATTAAGGCGTACAATAGCTTTTTAAATAACCTCCGCCGCAATAATCTTGTTGACGGCAAGAAAGAAGCTGAAAATCTTACAAATATTTTAGAGCTTGAGTACATTAAAACCGAATACGTTTCTCAGCTTGAATCTCGTATAATCAATAAATATTACGATATATATGAAGAAAAGCAAGAAGCAGACCTTCTTGACGCGAGCTACGTTAGAAACATATATGACGGAGTTTTTACCGCACAGAAAGAGAATTACGATAAATCTACTTCCGCGTTTGACAGCGCAATGAGCAGTATGTCGTCAAGCTCGTTTATTCTCTATTCACCTGATACTTCCAACAGCGATTGGGTAACTAATTACAATGCTGATTTTGCAAAGTACGGCTTCATTTACAATATTCTTTTGCCGTTCAATTCCCGTCAGACGGTTGAACTTAATAGGCTCAAAAGTATTCGTACCGCAGACGGCGACGATGACAAGTATTTTGTAGCGAGAAACGAGCTTTTGAAAAACATCCAGACCGAAGATCAGCGTTCCGCATGGTTCAACGGCGAAACAGATTACAGCTTTAAGCCCGCAGACGTATTTAAGGCAGAAGATAATTTTAAATATTACGGTGGTGACGGGCGCGAATATTTATTCTTTGAAAATAATCTTACCAACAGCGATGAGGGCGGAAGATATAAAAAGCTTCAAGCTTATGAAGGCAAATATTCGTATAACGGCAAAGTAATTCAAAATAAAGACGAAAGTTACACTTTAATTCCCAACAAGCTTAATATTGACGAAATGCTTGACGAGTTCACTAAGTACGTTAATTTTGTGCTTGACGGGGCCGGTTCCGTTGGTGATATTAATTTTAATAATAGCTATTATGATACAAAAGAATTTAATAAAGTTGTTAATGGCGAAAAGACGGACGATATAGATTATTCATTGTTTACTTATGCTACCGGTCAAGTTAATTTCGGCAAGTTTAGTAATAACTATCTTATGAATCCCAAATCCGCTCAGTATAAAGCAATGAGCGCTGTTAACGAATTGCAGTTTGCTTATACTACCGACACAAGCGTGCTTTCAAACTATATCGGCTATTCCGTGACTGCTTACGATACAAGCTATATTAAAGAATTCGAGTATGCGGCTAAGGAAGCGGTTGGCAGAGGTCCCGGTTCGTTTGCGGTTTGCGCGGGCGATTACGGTTGGCACTTGATTTATGTAACTTACGTATTCGAATATGATGAAAACAAGGGAGTGTACAATATCGACTGGGATTCGTATTCCAACGATACGGACGCTTGGAAAGTTGCTATCGAGGAAGAAGGAACGTTCATTAATCTGTTCTACGAATGGGTAAAGAGCAACAATCTTACCAATATCAGTACTAAACGCAGAACTCAGATAATCAACGAATTTAATAAAGATACTACGGTAACAAAATATCAGAATAGGTATCAGGACTTGCTTGATATAAAGAATTAATGGAGATCTGGCAAGCAATAGTTTTAGGTTTTACTCAAGGACTTACGGAATTTTTACCCGTATCGTCAAGCGGGCACTTGGCATTTATAATGCGTGTGTTCGGTATAGAGGAAGGCGGATTATTCTTTTCGATAATTCTGCATCTTGGAACTTTGGTTGCGGTATGCGCAGTCTATTATAAGGATATTTTGGATTTGTTCAAAAAGCCTTTCAAAACGTTGGGCTTTTTGGTTGTTGCATCAATACCCGCTGCGATAGTTGGGTTCTTGCTTGAAGATATTATAGACGAGCATTTGCTCGGTTCGGCTCATTTGGGAATAATTCTTGCCGTGTTCTTTACGGTAACGGCAACTGTTCTGTTCATAACCGAAGTATTTGCAAAAAAACGGCAAAACGAGCTTCCGCTTTGCTGGCGTACGGTAATTCCTATGGGACTTGCTCAAGCTGTTGCTGTGCTTCCGGGAATTTCAAGGAGCGGTTCAACCATTTGTGCAGGAACACTTGCGGGCGGAAAAAGTGAAGAGGTTGCAAAATTCTCATTTTTAATGAGTATTCCCGTTATTTTGGGCAGCTTCGTCATTTCTCTTGCTAAAGGGCTTTATAAAGGAGAAATTCAAGCCGATTTTGCTGCAAACGGTTCAGTATACGGTTGGTGCATTGCGCTTGGATTTGTAGTTTCTGCAATTTCGGGTTTATTTGCAATCAAGTTAATGCTCAAAGTTATACAAAAAGCCAATTATAAATGGTTTAGTCTTTACCTCGTGCTTTTGGCAATAGTGTGTATAATTCTATACTGTTGTAATTGTTTTTAATTCGCGCAAAAGAACGGTAAAAAACCGTTCTTTTTGGTTGGCAAATTTTTTTGGGGGGGGGGGTTTATTAGATTGGGAAAAAAAAAAAAAGGGGGTTAAAATGGAAA
>CAMWLA010000161.1 GCA_947174975.1 uncultured Clostridia bacterium
GTAATACTCGACGCGAAGAAGGTTTAAGGAGAAGAGATATGGGACAGAAAGTTAATCCTCACGGTTTAAGAGTCGGTATAATAAAGCCTTGGGACACCCAGTGGTTTGCGGATAAAAAATCGTTCGGTGCAAATCTGAAAGAAGATAACGATATCCGTACCTTTATAAAGAAGAAATACTACGACGCAGCTATAAGCAAGATTACCGTAATACGTGCAGCCAACAAGGTTGAAGTAGGTATCTACACGGGTCGTCCCGGCGTGCTTATCGGTAAAGCGGGCGCAGAAATCGAAGTTATAAAGAAAGACCTTGCAAAGCTTACCAAGGGCAAGACAATAATAATCAACGTGCGCAAAGTCGAAAAAATCGACCAGGACGCACAGCTTGTTGCGGAAGCGGTTGCTTCCCAGCTTGAAAAGCGCGTATCTTACAGAAGGGCTGTTAAACAGCAGATCGCAAAAGTCGCTAAGACCGGCGTCAAAGGTGTTAAAATCACCGTCGGCGGAAGACTTGACGGCAGAGAAATCGCGGGCAGCGAAAGCTACCACGACGGTTCTATTCCCCTTCAGACTATACGTGCGGACATAGATTACGGCTTTGCCGAAGCTCACACCACTTTCGGTGTACTCGGCATCAAATGCTGGATTTATAAGGGCGAAGTCCTTACCGGCAGCAAGAAGCTGATAATCTCTGAGGGAGGCGAAGAATAATTATGTTAATTCCTAAGAGAGTAAAGAGAAGAAAACAGCACAGAGGAAGAATTAAAGGTTCTGCTCAGAAAGGTAACAAGATCGCGTACGGCGAGTACGGCTTGGTTTCCGAAGAACCCGCAAGAATCACTTCCCGTCAGATAGAAGCGGCGCGTATCGCGATGACGAGATTCATCAAGCGTGGCGGTAAGGTGTGGATAGATATATTCCCCCACAAACCCATTACCCGTCACCCCGCTGAATCGCGTATGGGTTCCGGTAAAGGTTCCGTTGAATACTGGGTTGCAATTGTTAAACCCGGCAGAGTAATGTTTGAAATGGCGGGCGTTCCCGAAGACGTAGCAAGGGAAGCAATGCGCCTTGCAAGTCATAAACTTCCCGTTAAGTGCAAGTTTGTGAAGAAAGAAGCAGACGAGGTGGCAGCAAATGAAGGCTAAGGAAATAGTTAATTTAAGCGACGAAGAACTCGAAGCAAAGCTTAAAGAGCTTAAAAGCGAGCTTTTCAATCTGCGCTTCCGTCAAGCAAGCAGACAGCTTGAAAATCCCTTGTCGATAAACCTCATTAAGAAGGATATCGCACGCGTAAACACGGTTATCCGTGCAAGGCAGTTGAAGGCGTAAGGAGGCAGACGATGGAAGAGAGAAATCTTCGTAAAGAAAGAGTTGGACTTGTAGTTTCGGATAAAATGGACAAGACGGTTATCGTTGCAGTCCGCGAAAACCGCAAACACCCCCTCTATAAAAAGACGATAACAAAGACTACCCGCTTCAAGGCGCACGATGAAAATAACGAGTGCGGCGAGGGCGATACGGTAAGAATAGTCGAAACGCGTAAGTTGTCGAAAGATAAGAATTGGCGCGTAGCGGAAATCATCGAAAAGGCAAAATAAGCCGACGCGATAAAGTATTTAAGTTATGATTGCGTATCATCACCCAAAGTAGAGCGGGGCTCTCCCCTCGCTTATGTGGGTGCGGCGTAATCCTCTGCACAACCGTGCAACCGCACGGAAAGTTGAGCCAAGGTTAGGCTTAACAAGTTGTAAGTTTCAAATTTAAAGGAGTAAATTTATGATACAACCTCAGACAAGGCTCAAAGCCGCAGACAACAGCGGTGCAAAAGAGCTTATGTGTATTAAGGTGCTCGGCGGTTCTTTCAGAAAGACCGCAAACATCGGCGACGTTATCGTATGCTCTGTAAAGACGGCTAACCCCGGCGGCGCCGTTAAGAAGGGCGAAGTAGTAAAGGCGGTAATCGTGCGCACGGCAAAGGGCATCAGGCGCGATGACGGCACTTATATCAGATTTGACGAAAATGCCGCAGTCATAATCGGTAACAACCAGGAACCCCGCGGAACGCGTATCTTTGGACCGATTGCAAGAGAATTGAGAGAAAAGAACTATATGAAAATAGTATCTCTCGCACCCGAAGTTCTGTAATTGAGGAGAAAAGCTATGAACGTAAAATTGAATGATAATGTATTGGTTATCACCGGTAAGTATGCGGGCAAGCAAGGCAAAGTAGTTGCAACTTCTCCCAAAAGCGGAACGGTAGTAGTCGAGGGCGTGAATATTCACAAAAAATCACAGAAAGCAAGAAAGGCAAACGACGTTTCAAAGATAGTTGAAATGGAAGCTCCCATCAACGTTTCCAACGTAATGGTAGTATGCCCTTCATGCGATAAGGCTATCCGCGTTAAGTTCAACGTGGAGGGCGATACAAAGCATAGGGTTTGCCCTAAGTGCGGCGCAGTGCTTGACAAGGCTTACAGCGGAAAAGCAACGAAGAGCGCCAAGAAAGAAGAACCTAAGAAGCGTGTAAGAAAGCGCGCTAAAAAGGAAGAAGCTGCTGCTGAGCCTACCGGCGAGGATAAGGCAGAATAAGGAGGGGAAGTATGGCTACAAAGACTAAAAAAGAATACAAATCAAGAGTATTAGAACAGTACGAAACCGAAGTCGTCCCCGCACTTATCAAAAAATTCGGATATAAAAACCCGATGCAGGTTCCCAAGCTTGTAAAGATAGTTATAAGCTCGGGTCTGGGCGACATTAAGGACAACGCAAAGTCCATTCAGATGGCGCAGAACGAAATCAAAATCATTTCCGGACAACAGCCCGTTTTGTGCAAAGCTAAAAAGTCGGTTGCAAACTTCAAACTCCGTGAAGGTATGACCATCGGTATCAAAGTTACGCTCCGCGACAAGATGATGTACGATTTCTATGATAAATTCGTATCTATCGCTTTGCCCAGAGTCCGCGACTTCCGCGGTGTTCCCACGGACAGCTTCGACGGAAGAGGCAACTACTGTATGGGTTTAAAAGAACAGCTTGTCTTCCCCGAAATCCAGTACGATCAAGTGGAGAAGATAAGAGGTATGGACGTCTGCTTCGTAACAACCGCTAAAACGGATGAAGAAGCCAGAGAGCTTTTAAGGGCAATGGGTATGCCCTTCAAGAAGTAAGGAGAA
>CAMWLA010000162.1 GCA_947174975.1 uncultured Clostridia bacterium
GGAATAGGTTTTTACCTTTTCGCCGTACTTATCGCCGAAAACACCGACGAAATTCTGCGCGCGCGCTTCGTCCAAGGTCATTTCTTTCATTACTACCGTAACGTTTTTCTTTATCTGCTCGTTTACAAGCTGTTCGACTTTTGCCACCTCTTCTTCGGTGAGCTTTCTTGAAAAGTTGAAGTCGAAACGAAGTCTCTCTTCGTTTATGTTGCTGCCCTTCTGCTGAATATCGGGCGAGCATACGATTTTAAGCGCGGCATTCAGAAGGTGGGTTGCGGTGTGATAGCGCGTTGCCATAACGGAATGACTTTCAAGTCCGCCCTTGAACTGACCCGCGGCAAGAACACGGCTCTTTTCCTTATGCTCTGCAAAAGCTTCGTCAAAGCCCTTTTTGTCTACCGTAAGGTCAGCTTCCAAAGCAAGCTCTTCTGTAAGCTCCAAGGGGAAGCCATAGGTGTCGTAAAGTCTGAAAGCTTGCTTTCCTCCGATAACCGTTTCGGGAACGTATGCGGGATTGCTTCTACTCATAAATTCGTTTTTGCGTGCAAGGGATTGAACGCACTTTTCAAACTCTTTCATTCCTTGTGCAAGAGTCGCTTCGAACTTGTCCGCTTCCTTCTTTATCTCGTCTAAAATATAGCTCTGCTTTTCCACTAAAAGCGGATACGCGTTGCCGTAGATTTTTATGAATATCTTTGCGGCGTTAAGCATTGCACCGCTTTCCACGCCGAGCTGACGGCAGTACCTTATAGCCCTTCGCATAAGTCTTCTTAAAATATAGCCCGCGCCCGTGTTCGAGGGAAGAATGCCTTGCTCGTCACCGATAAGCATTACGGCGGTACGCGTGTGGTCGGCAATTATGCGCATTGCCTTTCTGTCCTCTCCGCCGTCGGAATATTTCTTGCCGCTTAAGCGTTCAAGCTCTTCGATTACGGGCAAGAACAAATCAGTCATATAACCGTCGGAAAGTCCGTTTAAGAACAGCAGCATTCTGTCGAAACCGAAGCCCGTGTCCACGTTTTTGTTTTCAAGGGGTTCGTAGCCGGTTTCCGTCTTTTTGTACTGCATATAGACGTCGTTGCCGATTTCCACGTAATCGTCGGGGAATACGGGATTTTTCTTGTCGGCGTTAAGCGGATAGAACCACTCGTTATCGGGTCCGCACGGCGTGCCGACGGTTCCCTCTAACTCCCACCAGTTGTCACACTTAGGCAAGAAAAAGATATGCTCTTTTTTAATGCCGAGGCTTTCTATTAATTTAGCCGTTTCGTTGTCGCGGGGCGCAGCGTCGTTACCCTCGAAAACGGTTGAGCAAAGCTTGTCCTTGTCAAGCCCGAAAACCTTTGTCAGAAGCTCGAAAGTCCAAGCCGTTTTTTCCTTTTTGAAGTAGTCGCCGAGTGACCAGTTGCCCATCATTTCAAAGAAAGTGAAATGCGAAGCGTCGCCGACGGAATCGATATCCACCGTACGCACACAGCCTTGAACGTTGCAAAGCCTTTTGCCCTCGGGGTGAGGTTTGCCCAAAAGATAGGGCATTAAGGGCTGCATACCCGCAACGTTAAACATAACGCCCGTAGTGCCGTCGCCGATAAGCGACACGGCGCCGATATCGGTATGCCCCTTACTTTTATAAAACGAAAGCCATTTTTCTCTTAATTGCTTAGAAGTGATTTTCATATTTATATCCTCTATTTTTTGTTTACCGTATAGCCGTCTTTATTATCTTTGACAACAAAGCCCAGTTCGTCGATTTGTGCGCGCAAGCGGTCCGCTTCCGCCCAGTTTTTATCAAGCTTTGCTTGCCAACGCATTTTTGCAAGCCTTATTACCTCTTCGGGAATTTCCTCGGGATTCTTTGCCTTAACTTCCGCAAGGTAGCTTTCCGCGTCCTTTTTGAATAGCCCCAAAAGAGAATAAGTTTCGCGTATCGCCTTGACGTCGTCCGCGGCGGTTTCGTCGTTTGCGCTAAGCTTTTTGGCAACATCCTTGAAATATGCGAACAAGTCTGAAAGCGCAAGCGCGGTGTTGAAATCGTCGCTCATAACCGCGTCGAACCGTTTGCCGATTTCGGCGTTCGCCTTTTTGCCCTTGCCGAATTTTAACTCCGTTTCCTTAATTATATTATAGAAACCCGTAAGGTGCTTTTCAGCCTCGTCGAATATTCCGTCGACGATATTTATATCGTTGCGGTAGTTGGTTTGCAGCAGTGCAAACTTAATCGCTTCGCTTGTGTACTTTTTTAGAAGATCCTCCAAAAGAAGGCTGTTGCCTAAGCTCTTTGACATTTTCTGACCGTTGACTTTAATAAGCCCGTTATGCGTCCAGTACTTTGCAAACTGCTTGCCGGTAAGGCTTTCAGACTGCGCGATTTCGTTTTCGTGGTGAGGGAAAATCAAATCTTTTCCGCCGCCGTGAATATCTATCTGATCGCCGAACGCAGCGCGGTTCATTGCCGAACACTCTATGTGCCAGCCGGGGCGGCCTTTGCCCCAAACGGAATCCCAGCTTATCTCTCCCTCTTTCGCCGCCTTCCACAAAGCGAAGTCGGCGGGGTTCTTCTTGTATTCGCCGTTTTCCACCCTAACGCCGTCAAGCATATCTTCAACCGAACGGTTGGAAAGGCACCCGTATTTATGAAAGCTGTTCACGTCGAAATAAACGTCGCCGTTTGCCGCGGCATAAGCGTGCCCGCCCTCGATAAGCTTTTCTATAAAGTCGATAATGTTTCCGATATTTTCGGTAGCCTTCAACCAGACGGTGGGCTCGTCCACTTCGAACTCGGTCATAATTTTATCTATCTTTTTAATCATATCGGCGGCGTATTTATCCGCGGGTATGCCCGTCTCCTTTGATTTGGCGATAATTTTATCGTCAACGTCGGTGTAGTTGCGGGCATAAGTCACCTTGTAGCCTTGCTTTTCAAGGAATTTGCGCATAATATCGTAGATAAGCGCTTGATAGCCGTGACCGATATGCGCTTCGCCCGAAACGGTAATTCCGCACGCATACATTTTAACCTTGCCCTCTTCGAGGGGGATAAACTCTTCTTTCGTACGCGTAAGCGAATTATAAATTCTCATTATTCTTCTCCTTAAGCTTTTCTTCCAAAGCAAACACACGCTGTCTTAATGCGCAGATTTCCACAAGATACGGGTCGATATCGTCGTC
>CAMWLA010000163.1 GCA_947174975.1 uncultured Clostridia bacterium
GGGGAATATAGCAAATATAAGCATTAACTTGCCGCGGCTTGCTCTGGAAGTTGAACGTGATTTTTCAGATAAGACGACGGAGGAAAAGATCGGGCAACTGAAAAAGAAATGGAAAAAGATTGCCGACCTTGTTACGGAAATTTTAATCGACCGTTACAACAAGGTCTGTTCGCTCGATCACACCGATTTCCCCGTAAACAGTAAAAGGCAGATGTGGTGTGTGCCTTTTCAGAATATGAAAGACGTGTTTAAGCACGGCACCTTGTCCGTCGGTTTTATAGGTCTTTCAGAAACGGTGGAAATTATTACCGGAAACAGATTTTATGCGGACAGGCAAGCTTATGAATTTGCGCTGGATTTCGTTAAATTTATGCGCGAATATTGCGACGCGCAAAGCAGGGAGCGAAATCTGAATTTTTCGCTGCTCGCTACGAGCGGCGAGCTGATAAGCGGAAGGTTTCCTGAAATCGACAGGCCGTTATTTCCTTCAAATGCAAAAATATTTGCAAAAGGTTTTTACACGAACTCTTTCCACGTAAACGTTGACAGCGGGGTATCCGCAAGAGAAAAGCTCAGGGAAGAAGGACCGTTCCATAGCCTTTCAAATGGCGGAAGTATATCGTATATCGAACTCAACGAAGCGCCGATAGGAAATGACGAGGGCTTGCGTGAACTGATTGAAGAAGGCATAGCCGCGGGGGTGCGGTATCTCGGCGTCAATTTTCCGCTGGATTCATGCAACGATTGTCATTCAAGCGGGGTATTCGATATTTGCCCCGTTTGCGGAAGTAAATCCGTTACGCATATACGCCGAGTTAGCGGATACCTTGAGATTTTAGACGGATTTACAAACGGCAAAAAACACGAAGTTAAAACGAGAACGAGCAATTAAGGAGGAAGATATGCACATAGCAATCGAGGGAATAGACGGCGTAGGTAAGAGCACGGCGGCAAAAAATCTTGCGAAAGAAACAGGTTTTGCATTAATAGAAAAACCGTTGCAATACTTATTTGATGCGGACGGAACGGACGGAAATTATATCCGTATCCGTAACGAAGTGAACAAAAGCAAAAATAAAGCTTTTACGGGTTGGTTTTACGGCTTAGGCAATATTTATCTCTATGAAAAATTCAAAGGACAGAATATAATTACCGACAGACATATTTTATCCAACTACTGCTGGAGCGGAGACGAGTGCACCGATTATATCTTCGACGCAATTTATAAAACCACGGGCGCGCCCGATTTTACTTTTTTAATTTACGCAGATCCCGAAGAAGTTGAAAAAAGATTGAAGAAACGTGATTTAAACGATCCGGATCTGAAAAAAGTTGCGTATATCCCCGCAGCTTACGAAAAAATGCAAAGAGTATTAAAAAAGTACAATATGGACGGAATGGTAATTGATACTACCCGTTTAACGGAAGCCGATGTTGTCAGTGCAATGAAAACAGAGCTTATAAAGAGAGGACTTATCAATGGCTGAAAAGACGAAAGACACCTTGTTCATCGATATGAAGTATATAATCTTATATCGGAAATTAGGTTACGACGAAATTGCTCCCGACGTTTTCGGTTATCATTACGACGATACGGATATCACGATTTATTCCGAAGAACAGCGTTTTGAATTTAAAGGCGGGAGCTATCCGTTACTTCGATATAAAGACTTTGTTTTGTTGGAGGCAATTGACCGCCTTCTTAAAAAAGGCTATCCGTCCGCGGTGATATCTCTGAACTGTAAACCTTACGATCTTGCGGTTTTACAGGCAGACGGTACTCTGTATTGCGGCGTATACGTAGCCGCATGGGGGAAAGACTATGCTGCGCTCGTATCGGACTTTGTTAAAAAATCCGGAAATACGGAGTGCTTATACACCTCTCAGCTTTCGGGTGGGCTCGTCGATTACCTATCGAAAATTTTCGCTTACGGGCAGAAATTTTCTGCCGGAATATTTGAAAAGCCGATACCGCTGTATAATCTTGTGTTTTCTTCAGTTTGCGATGACAGAAAATATCCCGCGGAGTTTTCGGTGAAAAACGGCGAGCTGTTAAAGTATCTCGGCAAGCATTCGGTGGTGAATATTCCCGAAGGAATTACGCGTATAGGTACGGGAGCCTTCTGGAATAATCTTTTTATCGAAAAGGTTGTTTTACCTGAAAGTGTGAATTGTATATGCGGCGACGCCTTCGTATATTGTGAAAATCTTAAAGAAGTAAATATCCCCGAGGGCGTGAGCGAAATGGGAGACGACCCTTTTGCCGGATGTCTTGCAATCAGAATAGACAATCACAGCCCGCACTTCATCTGTGAGAACGGCGTATTGTTTGACGACAAAAAGAAATTTTTAATCCATTACACCGCAAGCAAACAGGATACGGAATACGTAATCCCCGAAACCGTTACGTGGATAGGGAAACACAGCTTTTACAAGTGTGAAAATTTACGGTTGGTAACAATTACGAAGAACGTAAAGTTTATGGGAAACAACGCCTTTTCGGATTGCCGCAACATTAAACTCAGAAATGAAAGCGAATATTTTCACTATATTGACGGAGTGCTGTACGACAGGAATAAAACGACCTGTATGCACTACTCTATGGGCTCGGGTGTTAAAACCGTAAAGCTTGCTGATACCGTTCGCACGATAGGGCGTAACTGCTTCTGGAACTGCGATATGATTGAAAAGATAATAATTCCCGCATCAGTACGGCAGATAGGATATAATCCGTTTGCAAACTGCAAAAACGTAGTGCTTGAAAATCATAGCCCTTTCTATGCCGTGGTTGACGGAATTTTGTACGACGCAACCGTAAGGGAAATGGTATATTGTCCTCCGACGGCGGCAAGGAAGGATAAAGTTATCGTTCCGGAAACCGTTGTAAATATCGGCAGAAGTGCGTTTACGGGGTGCGACACGTTAAAAGCTGTTGAACTGCCTGAGGGTTTGAAATTCATCAGCCGCAGCTCTTTCAGCGGATGTACGGCGTTAAAAGAAATACGTATACCGCAGTCGGTGGAAGACGTTGCCGATTGGTGTTTTAATGGTTGTACTTCACTTGAAAGGGCGTATATCCCCGAACGTATCAAACT
>CAMWLA010000164.1 GCA_947174975.1 uncultured Clostridia bacterium
AATCCTTGACTTCGAGATATGTAATTACCAAATCTTCTTCATTATCGTTTTTTAAATCAAAATAAATATTAATTTTATTGCCCGCTTTACGCGCTATCGGAGTGCCGCTGACCGATAACGGCGGAGTTTTTTCGGGTAATAACATTACAACCGCACCGATAATTGCAAAAATCAATGCAATAACCAGCAAAGCATAACAACTTGCTTTATTAGCTTTCATATAATCTCCCTTTTTATATTTATTATAACAAGTATACCGCCAGAAAATGCCGATGTCAAATATCGGCGACATTTTTTAACTACAAAAGATTTGTAAAAGCGTTTGCCAAGTGAATAACGAAGAATATTGCCCCCACCGCTGTGAGAAAATAATTTTTGCGCCATAATCCGATAAAAAGATAATATAACGGCGGTAAAGCGAACAAAAAAGTTATCACAATTGCTACGCTCTGCATTCCGCAAAAATACAGTATCCAACCGATAAAATTAAAAACGA
The DNA here is from genome assembly GCA_947174975.1 of uncultured Clostridia bacterium. GTDB lineage: Bacteria > Bacillota > Clostridia > Christensenellales > Borkfalkiaceae > Coproplasma. The sequence continues at coordinate 497 of CAMWLA010000164.1, forward strand.
TTAAGCCGACTGCAATTGTAAAAAATGCGATTTCGCTTTTTGAATTCAATGAAAACAGTTTGTTGTCTTTATGTACGATAAGAACCATTACGGCAACGCATAATATGCCGAAAATTTTTTCGCATATATCTAAGAATAACGATTTTGTCGGCATATCCATTATAGGGTTCGTTTCAAGGTGCAGTAACGGCATAATCATATAAGGAATTTCTTGAATTGCGAATAAAAGCAACCCGATTGCCCAAAAACCGAGATATTGACTTTTTACTATTTTAAACCATTTAAACATAAATTTTTACCAGATAAAGTTTGCTTTTGCTTGCTCGCCGTTATCTACAAGAATATCTTGCGCTGTCATTGAACGGTTGACTATGGTCATAAAATACGCCCATTCCGCTATTTCTTCCGGCTCCGCCCACTTTGGCAAAAGGGTTTCGTTCATTATTTGCTGCCAAAGCGTAGGATCATTCATTACGTGGTCGTTAAGCGCAGTTTTTACGCCGCCCGGGGAAAGACTGTTGGCAGTAGCGCCGAACTTAGCAATTCGCAGCGCAACGTTCTTCATATAGGCAACCATTCCACCCTTGCTTGCGCTATATTCGGGAAATTCCGCACCCGTACTTGCGCTTGCCGACGCGATAAATAAAACGCTTTTGATATTTTGCTGAAAAGCGTATTTTTCAGTAACTCTGATACTTCCTTTCAAATTAACGTCGATATCCCTTACGGAATTCTGCACGCCCGCATTGTTAATAAGTATTTCTATGCCTTCGATCTCGGGAAGTTCACCCGAAAATATATCTGTTTTTATATGCGAATAATTCGCACTTTTAATTGTTGCGGGCTGAACGTCCAAACCGATTACTTCGTGCCCGCACGACAGAAATTTTTGCGCTATCGCTTTGCCTATTCCATTACTCGTTCCCGTCACAAATACTTTCATTCTGCGTTTCTCCTTCCTTTAATTTGAAATATTCTTCCCCGACTTTGTTTTTCTTCCAACGGTTAGTAATTTTAAAACCCGGATAGAAAAATATTGCCTCGCACAATAGTTCGACTAACATTCCCGTCGCTGCGCAAGTTAAGCACTGCACGATAGTCCAGCCGAAGAAAAAGTGACTTACGATAAGCGCAAAAACGAGATTATCCACAAACTGCCCGACAGCAGTCGAAACGTACGTACGCAAAACGTAAGCCGTCAGACCATCCGGATTTTTTTTGAAAAGCTTTCCTACTGCAAAGTTTAATAAATTGTTTATTATTGCGGAAGCGAGAAACGCAATCGTGCTGCCTAAAACAACGTACCAAGTTCCTCCGAATGTTGAGTTTAACGCTCCGTTTATAATATCTTCACTTCCGTCGGCGTAAGCCTCTCCCCACATTCCGGGAATAACGCTTCCGATAAAAAGCAAAAGACAGAAAAAAAGATTAATAATTATGGCAAGAACGGTAACTTGCGTTGAAGCTTTCGGCCCGAAATGCTTTGTCAGAATATCCATCGTAAAAAATGCAAACCACGAAACGATAATTCCGCAGTCAAGCGCCAGCCAGTTTACCGGAATTGAAATGCTTTTATTTGCCAACAAATTCATGGCGAATACTGAAATAATAAACAGCACAACAACAAGCGTCGGAACGTTTTTCAAAAGCACGCTGAACTCGTGCCATTCCTTTTTTAATCTTTGTTTCAGCATAAATGGCTCCTATTGCCGCTGCCGAAAGACCGTTATGTAAACAAAAAGGGCGCAATGCGCCCACCCTTCCATAGTTTTGTTTATAGACAGGATGGTTACGAACTGTCTGTCGATTTACAGCTATTTTAAGATAACATTTCCGACTATTTATGTCAAGAATAATGACAACTAAATTTTATTTTAGCCGCCCAAGGTTACATCTTGTTTTGAATACCATTTAAGCGCTTCATCTAAATGCTCATCCTTAAAATCCGGCCATAAATCTTTTATAACGTAAAAATCGGAATAAACTGTCTGTATGGGAAGAAATCCGGATAGCCTACACATTCCACCCCAACGTATAACCATATCTATCCTCGGAATTTCGCTTGATTGCCAACCGTTTTTAAAGTCCCATTCCCAACCGTAGTTAACTAATATGTTTACCCTTATCTTGCCGTTATCGGGGTGACGTTCCGTATAAGAAAGCAGACCTTGCGGGAAACAAGGCGATTTGGTGTTTCCGACAACGCATACGGATACGTCCTCGTCCTCGATTAGTTTAACAGCTTTACAGCACGCATCTGAAAATGCCGAAACTTGTTCCTTGGGGCGCTTACAGTTATCCACGGTGAAACCGTAATACGTCAACTCCTTAACTCCGCGCTGTTTTGCAGCACGCAACAGCTTCAATCCGGGAAGAAGTCCGTATTCGTACCCCTGCTCTTTTTGCAAGCCATTTTTAGTCGCCCAGCGTCTGTTTCCGTCGGGAATTATTCCTATATGAGTTGGTGTCCGATACATTTTCACCGCCATTGCCGATTTTATCGACCGATAATTTATTCACCCGCTATTATCTGCAAAATGAGCAAAATTATTTCATACATATAGTAAATT
>CAMWLA010000165.1 GCA_947174975.1 uncultured Clostridia bacterium
GAACAGAAAGGTCGGGGCAATTATCGTTAAAGATAAACGGGTAATCGCAACCGGTTATAACGGCGCACCGCAAGGCATTAAAAGCTGTATGGATAAGCAAGAATGTCTCAGAAAAAAGATGAACATACAAAGCGGTACGATGCAAGAGATATGCTACGCAGTTCACGCCGAACAAAATGCAATAATTCAAGCGGCGAGAGTGGGATGTAGCGTCGAAGGGGCTACTTTGTATTGTACTCATCAGCCTTGCGTTATCTGCGCAAAGATAATTATAAATTCGGGTATTTCACGCGTTGTATATAAAGAGGGTTATCCCGATGATTTTTCGGTGCAGCTTTTTGAAGAAGCCGGCGTAAAACTTGAAAAATACAGCGATTTATAAAAATTAAAAAGGAGTTAATATGCAAAATCCTATCGTTACGTTTGAAATGGAAAACGGAAAAATAATAAAAGCGGAGCTGTATCCCGATAAAGCGCCCAACACTGTAAATAATTTTATAAGTCTGGTTGCAAGCGGATTTTACAACGGACTTATATTTCACCGTGTAATTTCGGGTTTTATGATTCAAGGAGGTGATCCCGCAGGTGTGGGAACGGGCGGTCCCGGCTATAATGTAAAGGGCGAGTTCGCAATGAACGGCTTTAAACAAAACGATTTAAAGCACGAACGCGGCGTTCTTTCGATGGCGCGCGCAATGGCCCCCAACAGCGCCGGTTCACAATTTTTCATAATGCACGCTAATTCTTCTCACCTTGACGGGCAATATGCGGCTTTCGGTAAAGTAATAGACGGTATCGAGGTCGTAGACGAAATTGCATCTGTTAAAACCGATTGGAACGATAAACCCAAGGTTCCGCAAACCATGAAAAAAGTTACAGTTGAAACGTTCGGGGTGGAATATCCTAATCCCGCAAAATGCTGATAGGAAAAAATATGGATAATTCAGTCTATCAAAATCCGTTAGTTACAAGATATGCAAGCAGTGAAATGTCGGAAAATTTTTCCGATAAAAAGCGGTTTACTCTTTGGAGGAAGCTTTGGATTGCGCTTGCCGAAAGTGAAATGGAACTCGGTTTAAATATATCGCAACAGCAAATTGACGAAATGAAAAAGTTTGCAAACGATGTTAATTTTGAGCGGGCTGAAAAATATGAAAAAGAAATTCGCCACGACGTTATGGCGCATATCCATGCTTTCGGCGACCAGGCAGTTTCGGCAATGCCTATAATTCACTTAGGCGCAACAAGCTGCTTTGTCGATTGCAATTCTGAACTTATAATTTTAAACGATGCGTTAAATATAATCAAGATAAAGCTTTTAAACGTAATAAATAATCTCAAAAATTTTGCATTGAAATATAAAGATTTGCCGACGCTCGGCTTTACACACTTTCAGCCGGCCCAGTTGACAACGGTAGGTAAGCGTGCAACTTTATGGCTGCAAGATTTGACGATAGACTATAATAATCTTATTAACTTGCAGGCTTCTTTTAAGTTGAGAGGCGTAAAAGGAACGACGGGAACACAAGCAAGCTTTATGGAGCTGTTTGACGGTGACGAAGAAAAAGTTAAAGAACTTGAGAAACGCGTAATAAAAAAATTAGGCTTTGACAAGGTTTTTGCAGTTACCGGACAAACTTATCCAAGAAAAATTGATTATAACATTTTAAGTATGCTTTCGCAGATTGCTCAAAGTGCATACAAATTTTCAAATGATTTGCGACTTTTGCAGAGTATGAAAGAAGTAGAAGAGCCTTTTGAAAAGTCGCAAGTTGGTTCTTCTGCTATGGCATACAAGCGGAACCCTATGCGCAGCGAAAGAATGGGGGCACTTGCAAAATTTGTGATTTCATTACCGGTAAACAGTGCGTTTACTGCAAGTACTCAATGGTTTGAAAGAACGTTAGATGATTCGGCAAATAAGCGCATAGTAAATGCTCAAGCTTTTCTTGCGCTCGACGGAATACTCAATCTGTATATGAATATAACGGAAAACCTTATCGTTTATGAAAAAGTGGTCGCAAAACATATCGACGCCGAGCTTCCTTTTATGGTTACCGAAAATATCATTATGGAATGCGTAAAGGCGGGTGGAAATCGTCAAGAACTGCATGAGAGGATAAGGGTTCTTTCGGTTGAAGCAAGTAAAAACGTAAAAGAATTAGGCAAGGATAATAATCTAATTGACTTAATAAAAACGGATCCGACGTTTGCGCCCGTCCACGACAATCTTAATGAAATGTTGAGTGCGACTAAATTTATGGGCAGAGCACCGTCACAAGTCGTTGAGTTTATTCAAAATGAAGTAGACCCTATTTTAAAAGAAAACAGCGGTTTGCTCGGACGTAAAAGTAACGTAAATCTCTAGTTTTCTGCACAAAAAAATTGCTCCGAAAAATTTCGGAACAATTCTGGCAGGGGAGACACGATTCGAACATGCAACCGACGGTTTTGGAGACCGCGACTCTACCGTTGAGCTACTCCCCTAAGTTATTTAAACTATTACTGATTATATATTAATAATAATTTTAAGTCAACTGTTTCGGAGATATATTTGTGAAAAAGGTAACTATTTATACCGACGGTGCGTGTTCGGGAAATCCCGGAGTAGGCGGATGGGGAGCCGTATTAATGTATCGTGGACATGAAAAGCGATTATCAGCCGCTGTAGATAATACAACTAATAATAGAATGGAGCTTACCGCCGTAATCGAAGGACTGAAAAATTTGACGGAACCGTGCGAGGCCGATATTTACAGTGATTCGGCTTATACCGTGAACGCTTTTATAAACGGTTGGATTTATGATTGGGCGCGTTCAAATTGGGTAAAATCAGATAATAAACCGTTACTGAATGCTGATTTATGGCAAGAATTATATTCGCTTTCAAAAACGCATAAACTTAACTTTATCAAAGTTAAGGGCCACGCAGATAACGAATATAATAATATCTGCGATAAGC
>CAMWLA010000166.1 GCA_947174975.1 uncultured Clostridia bacterium
TCAACTTCGTTCATATGTATGCTTCCTTTATCTTTTTTACCTCCTAAATCTTTGATTTTACCTATTAAGTTTTCTAATTTAATAGTTGAAATATCTACATTTTCGGAAAGAGTAACGCAGATTACCGCTTCGATAGAAACCGATTCATCGTCTGCCAAATGCTCTTTGGTGCCGTCGTAAATTTCTTGAACCTGGTCGATTACGACTTGTCTGTCTTCGTCTTTGATACTTGCCTTATCGCCGAGCATAGCGTTGACTTTGTCGATAAATTTGCCCGCAACTTCGCTGGCATCGCCGTCTTCAACATTTTCTAAATCTTTTAATATTCCGACAAGCTCTTTGACGTTTTGATTTGTCAAAACTTCGTTTAAGGTTTTGCTTACCTCTTCGTCGTCGGCTTCGTTAATGATTTTCTTAGTCATAACTCTGACTACGGCATCCTCTAAAAGATCTTTGCCCTCGTCGGTTGTGAACACGTTGGCAACGGCGTCGACAACGCTGTCAATAAGCCTGGTTGCAAGCGCGTCTTCGCCCAGAAGCAATTCGTCCATTGCTATTTGCGTTTTATCGCCCGAACCCGTCAAAACGCGGAACGCGCTTAACGCGGAAACGGAAATCTCGCCCTCGGCTTTGCCGAAAACTTCTTTAACTATCATTGAAACGACCGGTTTATAGTTTATATCCTCTTGGTCCGATCCCTCTAAACTATTGTCGACTGTACCTACGATTTTTTCTTCTACAAGCTCCATCACGCTTTGTTTTCTCAGCGTTGCGCCGACGTCTACTTTCAAAATAGGCGTTAAAAACAACGTAAGTGCAGCAGTCAACGCGATGATGCATACGATAATATTAACGGGGATAAGCTTTTTCTGAAGCTTCTTCTCCCTTTCAGATTTTTGTTTACCCATTGATATCTCCTTTAAACAGATTACCATTATAATTTTACCATTTCAGCACATATCTGTCAAGTTTTAATTACCCCTTGACTGTTACCATATATAGGTGTATAATGTTATCAGTAAAAGTTGCGGATTTACTTAAAATCAGTAAATATTTATCGATTAAATGTTTAAATACGTACACAGCGTGTTATATAATATATAGGAGGCTTTAAATGAAAGAATGGTTTATTAATCTTTCCGTGATGGAACAGATATTCTTCTGGCTCGGAATAGTTTCAACGCTGTTTTTGATAGTTCAGATAGTTTTGATGTGTCTGTCCTCGTTCGGCGGTGACGTAGATATTGACGGCGACGGCGATATCGACGTGGACGCAGATTCGGGCGTATCGATATTCACGGTAAAAAGCATAACGGCGTTTTTCGCGGTAGGCAGCTGGGCGGGACTTTTAACTTGCGCAGTGGCTTCGGAAAAATTGCAGTGGCTTGCAATAATAGTTGCGCTTATTTCCGGCGCGGCGGCAATGTCGGTTATGGTTATTCTTCTCCGCGCTATCGTCAAATTACAGTGCAACGGCGCATTTGAGATTGAAAAAATTATCGGACAGCAAGCTACAGTTTACGTATCCGTCCCCCCTTCGAGAAGCGGGCGCGGCAAAATAACGCTTACGGCACAAGGCAGATTTATGGAGCTTGACGCCGTCACCGACTGCGAAAGCCGGCTTGCCGTGGACGAGGTCGTTGAAATAGTTTCAAGCGAAAGCGAATGCACGGTAGTCAAACGCATTGAAATTGCGGCAAAGTCGGAGCAATCCGAAGAAGAAAATAAAGTAGAAAATAAGGAGTAGAATTATGAACAATTTACTTGCAAATCCCGGCGCAACGATAGGAATTATCGTCGGTATAGTTGTAGCACTAATTTTCGTAATGGCAGCGCTCGTCGTACTTACGAGATACAAGAAATGCCCGTCGGATAAGATAATGGTCATTTACGGTAAAATTTCCGCAAATAAAGACGGCACTTACAGAAGTGCAAAATGCGTACACGGCGGCGCTTCCTTAGTTTGGCCCTTCATTCAGTCGTACACCTTCCTTGACTTGACGCCCCTCTCCATTTCGGTTGACCTCAAAAGCGCGCTGTCAAAGCAGAATATCCGTATCGACGTTCCCTCCATCTTCACGGTAGGTATTTCAACCGACCCCGCGATTATGCAGAATGCTGCGGAAAGACTTTTAGGCCTGCAACTCAGAGAAATTTCAGAGCTTGCAAAGGACATCATCTTCGGTCAGCTGCGTTTAGTTATCGCAACTATGGATATCGAGGAAATCAACACCGACAGAGACAAGTTCCTTGAAGCGATTTCAAGAAACGTCGAGGGCGAGCTTAAAAAGATAGGCTTAAAGCTTATAAACGTTAACGTAACCGATATTTCCGACGAAAGCGGATACATAATCGCACTCGGTAAAGAAGCGGCTGCAAAGGCTATCAACGACGCTAAAATTTCCGTTGCGGAAGAAAACAGAAAGGGTGCTATCGGTGAAGCAAACGCACAGATGCAGCAGCGTATCAACGTAGCCGATGCGGAAAGCAAGGCTATCGACGGTGAAAACAAGGCTAAAGCAGAAATCGCGGCTTCAAAGGCTCTGCTTAGACAAAAGGAAGCCGAAGCAATGAAAATTGCCGTTACGGCTGAAAACGTGCAAGCGGCTAAGGCAAAAGAAGAGAGCTATGCAGCCGAACAGCAAGCCGAAATCGCGCGTGCTTCGCGTGAAAAGGCAACGAGAGAAGCCGACGTCATCGTCGCTTCCGAAATCGAAAAGAGAAAGGTTGAAATCGAAGCGGACGCACAAGCAGAAAATATCCGCCGTAAGGCAAAGGGTGAAGCTGACGCTATCTACGCGAAGATGGAAGCCGAGGCGCGCGGTCTTTACGAAACGCTTTCCAAGCAAGCCGAAGGTATGGATAAACTCGTTAAAGCTGCGGGCACTTCCGACGAAGCCGTTCGCTTAATGATTGCCGATAAGCTTGAAACTCTTGTAGC
>CAMWLA010000167.1 GCA_947174975.1 uncultured Clostridia bacterium
CCCACAGGAACCTGAAACCTGCGCGTCTGCCAATTTCGCCACGTCCGCAAAGTAAAAAAATTATAATGTATATTTAAAACTTTGTCAAGCAATACCTTGTAATTTTTTATGTGTTATGGTAAAATTTAACAGTGATAAAAGTACAAAAGACAGCGTGAACTTATGAAGAAAAAAGCGGAAAAGCTTTCAAAAACTAAACTGTGGGCAATAATATCTGCGGGGATAGTTATTGTAGTCGTTATTGCAATTATTATCACAAACGTATTCGTTCCCATAAAATATCTTGCAAGTTATTGCGTTTCACGCAAACGTGAAAATATTGGCAGCATGCGCGTCACTTTTGTTGACGTCGGTTTTGGTGACTGTATAATAGTTGAATTGCCCGATGGTAAGAATATGTTAATCGACGCGGGGGACGGTAAATATTCAAACAATTCAAAAGTAATTAAGGCGCTGAACAAGCGAAATATCGATACTGTCGACTATCTTGTGTGTTCGTCTGTCAACAGCGAGCATTGCGGCGGGCTTACCGAAGTATTAAAATACAAAGAAGTAAAAACCGTTTATATGCCGTACTGCACGAATAAATATATAACCGATGCTTTCAAAAATTTTGTAAATCAGACGGAAAAGAGCGGTGCGGAAATAATATACATCGAATATAAAACCAATGTAAAAGAGAACGATTACTTTTTTACTTTTCTTTCGCCGTCGGTAATAAGCCGTGACGACGGTGAATATGCCAAGCTGAATAAAAATCCGTCCAAGACGACACGCAACAACAGTTCGTCGGTTATTTGGCTTGAATATGGTGATACGGCGTTGCTGTTTACAAGCGACGTCGAAACAAGTATCCTTAATTCAATCGTGTTTTCGTATGGAATTTCTGAGGAAGACTATCCAGTAAATCTTAAAAAATGCAAAGTAGTTCAGCTTGCAAATCACGGCAATGCAATATCGGCATGCGCTGAATTTTATGATTTAATAAGTCCCGAAGCTGCGGTGATTTCAGTAGGAGAAAACGGCAGCGGAAGTCCGTCTGTGCAAGCAATGTCGGACGTGATAAACAGTGTCGGTAAAAATCTTTTCAGAACAGATGAACGCGGCAGCGTTACAATAAAAGTAACGGCTGCGGGCTATACGATTAAATGAGGTAAATTATGAAACTTACAACAGCCGGAGAATCACACGGCAAAGCGCTTTTGGGTATTATTGAAGGTCTGCCCGCTAATCTTGAAATAGATTTTGAGGAAATCGATAAGTATCTTGCACTCCGTCAAGGCGGTTACGGCAGAGGGGATAGGCAGAAGCTTGAAAGGGACAAGGCGGAAATTTTAAGCGGGGTCAGAAACCGTAAAACTTTAGGCAGTCCCATGGCGTTTTCCGTTGCTAATAACGACTATACCAATTGGCAGAAATTTATGGCGCCAGAAGGTTGTGATGTGACGGAAAAACAGTTAACGGCTGTCCGTCCCGGTCACGCTGATTTAACCGGACTTAAAAAGTTTGATCAAATCGACGCGCGCAACGTTTTAGAGCGTGCAAGCGCGCGCGAAACTGCCGTCCGTGTCGTGGCGGGTACAGTTGCAAGGCAGTATCTAAAAGCGCTTGGCATTGAAATTTCTGGTTACGTTAAGAGTGTCTGCGGAATAAAGGATACTAATGAATATAAATTCGAACAGCTTGAAAGTGCTAAGCAAAACTCGCTGTTTATGCTTGATAAGTCGGCGGAAGATAAAGCAATTATGTTTATAGACAAGCTGAAAGCCGAAGGCGATACTGCGGGCGGAGTTATTGAAATTCGCGTAAAGGGACTTAAGAGCGGTTTCGGCAGTTGCATGCAGTATTCAACTAAGCTTGACGCACACCTTTGTTCCGCGCTTATGAGCGTACAAGCAATCAAGGGGGTTGAAGTCGGCGCGGGTTTCGGCGTTGCAGATTTACGTGGAAGCAACGTTCACGACGAAATCTTTTACGACGGCGATTTTTACCGCAAAACCAACAAAGCTGGCGGTATCGAGGGCGGAATGTCTAACGGCGAAGAAATTGTTCTTCGCGCGGCAATGAAACCTATCCCTACGCTTATGAAGGGGCTGAAAACGGTTGACTATATTACTAAACAGCCGACAGTGGCTTCTAAGGAACGCAGCGACGTTTGCGCAATCTGTGCGGCTGAAATCGTTTTGGAAAGCGTAACAGCATTTGCGCTCGCTCAAGCGGTGTCCGATCGTTTGGGCGGCGATAATATGAACGAAGTTATAAAAAGATACAAGGACTTAAAATGACGGATATAATCTTAAATACAGCGAGTACAAGCGTAATTCATTGCGGAGAGGGAGCTTTTTCAAAATATGCTCCGCGCATTGAAGGTCGGAAATTTATAGTTACCGATACAAACGTATATAAGCTGTATTCAAACATGATTGAAGAATATTTTGCGGATGCGCCGATAAAAATAATTCCCGCCGGTGAGAAGAGTAAGACTCTTTCAAAGCTAACCGAAATTTTAAATGCAATGGCGGATGCCAGTTTAAAGCGCGACTGTACCGTTATTGCATTCGGCGGAGGCGTAATAGGCGATATCGCGGGACTTGCAGCATCACTGTACATGCGCGGAGTGAAAGTCGTTCAAATTCCTACAACTTTGCTTGCGCAAGTCGACAGCTCGGTCGGTGGCAAAACGGCTGTTGACTTCAAAAACGTAAAAAACCTTATCGGTACTTTTTATCAGCCCCAAGAAGTAATTGTAGATCCTATATTTTTAAAAACTTTGCCTACACGTGAAATACGGTGCGGACTCGGCGAAATTATAAAGTACGGCGCGCTTGATAAAAATATTTACGATAAGCTTTTAATCTGTCTCTGATACAAATCAGACGCTGCCGACGAAT
>CAMWLA010000168.1 GCA_947174975.1 uncultured Clostridia bacterium
AACGGGTATCCGCATATCGGACACGTTAAGGCAATGTGCATAAATTTCGGGGTCAAAGAAAAATACGGCGCAAAACTCAATTTGCGTATGGACGATACAAACCCCGCCAAAGAAGACTACGAGTACGTTGATTCATTGGTTGACGCTTGCAAATGGTTGGGCTTTGAATTCGATAAGCTCGTTTTTGCATCGGACTATTACGACAAGCTTTACGAAATTGCCGAAAAGTATATTATGGACGGCAATGCATACGTATGCGATTTGTCTGCTGAAGAAATAACCGCGACGCGCGGAACTCTTACAGAGGCGGGAACGCCTTCGCCGTACAGAAACAGAAGTGTAGAGGAGAATTTGCGCCTTTTCCGTGAAATGAAGGCGGGTAAATATCCAGACGGAGCTAAAACTCTGCGTGCTAAAATCGATATGGCGTCGCCTAATATCAATATGCGTGACCCTATAATTTACCGCATAGCACACGTTTCTCATTACCGCACGGGCGATAAGTGGTGCATATATCCTATGTATGACTTTGCTCATCCCGTTTCAGACGCGATTGAGGGCGTTACGCATTCGCTTTGTTCGCTTGAATTTGAAAATCACCGTCCTTTATACAACTGGTTTGTAGAAAAGGCGGGATTCGAAGCTCCGCTTCCCAGACAGATCGAGTTTGCGCGCCTTAACATAACCAATATGCTTATGTCAAAAAGGTATCTTAAAAAACTTGTTGACGAAAAGGTAGTAAGCGGATGGGACGACCCGAGAATGCCTACGATTGCGGGGCTTAAAAACCGCGGGGTTCCGCCCGAAGCTCTGAAAAAATTCTGCGCGGACATAGGCGTTGCAAAGGCGTATTCGGTAGTAAGTCAAGCCCAGCTTGACAGCTGTATTCGCGACAATCTCAACGAGAATGCCGAGCGAGCTATGGCTGTTTTAAATCACGTAAAGCTTACAATAACCAATTACAGCGGAGAAGAAGACCTAGCGTTTGAAAAGAACCCTATGAATTCCGACGGCGGAACGAGGAATATCAAGTTTACTGGCACTGTGTATATCGACAGAGAAGATTTTTCGCTTGATACTCCGCCAAAATACAAAAGGCTTTATAAGGGTGGAACGGTTCGCCTTAAAAGTGCGTATATCGTACGCTGCGACGACGTCAAGCTTGACAAAAACGGCGAAGTCGAAGAAATATTATGCACGTATTTCCCCGAAACGAGAAGCGGTTCCGATCAGCCTACCGACATTAAGGCAAAGGGCGTAATTCAGTGGGTTGACGCAAAATACGGAAAAGACGTAACTTTCAAGCAGTTTCAGCCTCTTTTAAACGACGAACAGTATCCCGACCAAGACTATGCCGAAAGACTGAATAAGGACAGTGAAAAGACCTTTACCGGTAAAGCAGAGCCCTATCTTGCGGAAAGTGAGGACGATAAGCCGTTCCAGCTTATGCGTACGGGCTACTACAAAAAATCTTCCGTAAACGGATTTACCCTTTCGGAAATAGTTTCTTTAAAGGACAATTTCAATAAATAAAGTAAAAGAGGTGTACCAAAAGGCACACCTCTTTAAAATTAATTTATACGTTTTCGTCAAAGCTTTCGCAGCAAGTACAAGTATCTCCGCAACCGCAGCCTACGGTGATTTTGTCAAGCTTGCAGTTGCAACCGTGATAGTTGTATTTGCAAGTGCTTACGTTACAAGCTATATCGCGATTATAATTTTCCATTTATAAATCCTCCGTTTTTAGTTTGTACCGATTTAAGCCGTTTATACAAAGTTATTGACAAATAGGCAGATTAATTGTAAAATATCAGTAAAGGAGTTACTTATGAAAGTTATTTTGTTACAAGACGTTAAAGGGCAAGGCAAAAAGGGTGAAGTCGTTGACGTAAACGAAGGATACGCGCGCAATTTTCTTGTTAAAAAGGGACTTGCCGAAATTGCAACGGCGTCTAAGCTCAACGATTTGACGCAGAAAAAATCTGCTGCAGATTTCCATAAAGCGGAGGAGGTAAAGGCAACCAAGCTGCTTGCGCAAGAAATAAAGGGTAAAACCTTTACCGTCAAAATTAAGGCGGGGCAAAACGGAAAAGTATTCGGCTCGGTTACGGGCGGAAATATTTCGGACGCGCTTTCCGCAGCCGGTTACAACATCGATAAAAAGAAAATAGTATTGACTCAGCCCATTAAAACGCTTGGAACGTACGATATCGACTTAAAATTAATGGAAGGTATTACAAGTAAAATAATAGTGGTTGTGGAAGCTGAATAAAAAATTAAACGGCGCATTCGTGCGCCGTTTTGTTTATAATTTTTTGATTTCGGTAATGGCATTTTTTAAAAATGCTTCCGCAACCGAATCTTTTCTTATTGCTTTTAGTGCGTCTTCCGGTTCAAACCATTTGGCGTCGGCAAGCTCGATTTCGTCAAGTGAAATTTCACCGTTTTCCGCCATTATCAAAAAGTTTAACATAAGTACGTCTTTGGGCTCGTGATAGCGTGACCCCATATACTTAAATTTAACCGTATCAAGCTTTGTTTCTTCCTTGAATTCCCTCGTTACGGCTTTTTCGGCGGTTTCGCCTTTTTTGATATATCCAGCAAAAAGTATGTAGTCATCGTTTCCTAAATGCTTTGCAAGCAGAATTTTATTTTTCTCTCTGTTGGTTACAACCATACTTACCGCAGTTGCAAAACGGGGGAAACGGTATTCCGCACATTGCTTACAATACGGTACAAGTCCCTCGTCATTTTTAAACATAAGCGTAAGTTTTTCTCCGCAAACGGTGCAGTACATTTTTCCTCCTTATCAGCCGAAGCTTATGCATATATGTTATACTATTGAATAATTGCAAATATTATTATATATCAGCAATACA
>CAMWLA010000169.1 GCA_947174975.1 uncultured Clostridia bacterium
CTTTAATAAATTTATTATATTATCGGGCTTGCCGTCTTTTTCGAGTAAAACGAGGTATTCCATATTTTTACCCGAAATTATCGGCGCGTTTGTAAGTTTTATCGGGGCAAGATTAGTACCGACCGCAAAATTATAGATTTTTTCAATAATCCTTTTATGAGTGTCACTATCTTTAACTATGCCGTTTTTGCCTACCTTTCTGCTTTCGCACTCAAACTGAGGTTTAACCAGTGCAATAACGGTTGCTCCGCTTTCCAGCACGTTACTCACCGCTTCTAATAAATACGTCAGCGATATAAAACTTACGTCTATCACAATGCCGTCAAGCTTTTCTTCAAAAAGATTAAAATTAAGATTTCTTGCATTGAAGTTATCTATCACAACAACGTTTTGGTTGAACATACTTTTATCAAGCTGACTTTCGCCAACGTCTATGCAGTAAACTTTTTTTGCACCGTTCTGAAAAAGACAATCTGTAAATCCGCCCGTACTTGCCCCTATGTCGGCAAAAATTTTACCGCTTACATCAAAACAAAAATCTTTTAACGCCTTACTTAATTTGTAACCGCCGACGGACACAAAGTCCTCTTCCGCCTGCAAAAAATCAAACTTGTCCGACTCTTTTACTTCGTACGACGGAGGACATATTTTGCCGTTTACAACCACCAAGCCGTTTTTTATTGCCGCAGCAGCTTTGGCGCGTGAGCCGTATTTATCGGACAAATATTTATCTAACCGCATTTTTAATATAATCCGTAATAGCCTTGCAGCTTACTCCGTAATCTTCCATAAGTTCGCATCTTCCGCCATGAGGAATAAAACAATCCTTGTAGGCAAAGTTCTTTATAATTTTACCGTCACCTGCAAAAAAGCAGTTTATCTGTGAACCGAAGCCGCCTATCAGCATATTATCCTCAACGGTGATAATATTTTTTTCTTTTAGCTCTTTCAGTAACTCGGTATCAAGCGGTTTAACAAAGCGGGCATTGATGACTCTGACCGCCACCCTTTCCTTATCAAGAATTTCCGCCGCGGCAAGAGCAAGCGTTACGGGCTGTTCGCCGCAGGCAATGATTACGGCGTTTCCTCCGCCGACCGTCAACTCTTCCCATTTTCCGCGGACTATCGGAGAATGTTGTTTGAAAATTCTTTTACCCTCTCTCGGGTAGCGTATCGCAAGCGGCGCTTCGTATCCGGCACTGAATTCGAGCATATCTTCAAATTCTTTTAAATCTTTAGGTACCGCTATTGCCAGATTTGGTATAGGATTTAAGAAAGATAAATCGAACACACCTTGGTGCGTTTCGCCGTCAGGACCCGAAATTCCGGCTCTGTCGATACACAAAGTTACAGGCAAATTCTGACTGCATATATCGATTGCTATCTCGTCAAAAGAACGCTGCAAGAACGTAGAATATACCGCATAGTACGGTTTTAAATTCTCGGTAGCCATTGCCGCGCAGAGTATAGTCGCATGCTCTTCACAAATACCAACGTCAATCGAGCGCTCGGGATACTTTTCAAAAAAGCCGCCAAGTCCCAGGCTTGTAGTCATTGCCGCGGTAACAGCCACTATTCTGCTGTCTTTTTCAGCAAGTTGACAGAGTTTTTCGCCCAAAACTTCGGAATATTCTTTTGATACGCTGTCACTGCTGCCGATTGAAATGCCGTGCGTCGCCTCGGGGTTTTCCTCACAGAAAGAATAACCTTTACCCTTCTTTGAAAGGATATGTAAAATAACCGACTGTGTCTTTAATTTCTCCTTAACGGCAGCAAGTCTTTTAATCATTACAGCCAAATCGTTTCCGTCGTATACACCATCATAAGCAAAGCCGAAACGCTCGAAAATATTTGCGTGTTTTTCTTTCTTTACTTTGTGCTCGTACGACGCGCTTAAAACTTCAAGATATTCGTGAATGCTACCGACCGTAGGCGCAATTGACATACCGTTGTCGTTAAGAATAACGAGTATATTCGTATTCAAAAGCCGCAAGCTGTTGAACGCTTCATATACGAGCCCGTTATTAAACGAACCGTCTCCGATAACCGCAATAACGTTAAAATTCTGTTTGTTTATATCACGGGCTTTGGCGATACCGAGCGCAGCGGAAATCGAAGTTCCAGCGTGTCCCGTATTATAGCAGTCATATTCGCTTTCCTCACGTTTAGGAAAACCCGAAATTCCACCCTTTTTGCGGATAGTATTAAACTTATCGTATCTGCCCGACAATAATTTGTGCGTATAGCACTGATGACCTACGTCAAAGATTACCTTATCTTCGGGGAAGTCGAAAACGTAATGCATTGCAACGATAAGCTCCACGGCGCCGAGGTTAGAGGATAAATGTCCTCCGTTCTTGTAAACCGTGGAGATAATCATTTGCCGCACCTCTTCACAAAGTGAAGTGAGCTGCGGCAAAGTCATTTCTTTTATTTGTTTTGACGTAATATTTTCAAGCATTACTTTTCCTTTTTAAAGAACGTAGTAAATTTCGCAAAGCCGAAAACTATTTGCTTATTGTATTTTATGGCGAAGTGTTTAAAAATTGCCTTACCGCCTACCGTCAACGCGCCTATGACTGCGCTTACGCCGATTGAAGCAATAAGCTCGTACACGGTGCCCTCAACGGCAAAATGTACTATAAGCGCAGTTCCCGCCGCACCGCTGACTATACCGCAGATATCGCCTATTACGTCAGCGAAAATACTTGATAACTTCGTCGCATTGCGGCAAAAGCTTACCGAGCGCTTTGCGCCTTTGATTTTTTTAGAAGCCATTGCATGAAAAGCTTCGGGATTACATGAAATTATTGCGTTTGCAAGCACGTCGCACACAATATTTACT
>CAMWLA010000170.1 GCA_947174975.1 uncultured Clostridia bacterium
GCGTCTGGACCTATAACGTCGGTTGCGAATACGACTTTTCCGCCGAGAAGCTCGGTCAGTCTTTTTGCAACGGGTGCAAGAGTAAGCTTTTTAGGTTCATCCTTTTTAGCTTTTTCGATAACGGCTTCAGCGGTAGTTTCGCCCGCGTCAATCTTTTTCTGATCTTTTTTATTGAGCTTTACTTCGGATGAGAAAATGGAGTGGGGTTTGCCCATGTGTGAGCAGAGGGTAACCTTTGCACCGTTTTCCAACAGATATTTAATAGTAGGCAGTGCGCCCGTAATTCTGTTTTCGTCGGTGATAACTCCGTCTTTCATAGGAACGTTGAAGTCACAGCGCACAAGCACCTTTTTGCCGTGCAAGTCTTTTAAATCCTTAACGGACATTTTGTTCATAGCAATAAGCTCCTTAAAATAAATATTTTTTTACTTAATTGATTATAATTAAACGAAATTAAAAAGTCAAATAAATGCCGACAATTTAACAAAATTATCCATTATTTCGGTAAAACTATTGTGTTGACTATTAAATTATGTTATAATGTTAAATATGAAAATTTGTGTAGCGGGTTTGGGAATAATAGGCGGTTCAATTTGCATGTCGCTGAAACGCGCGGGGTACGCCGTTGCCGGCTGGAACCGTTCGGAAAAACCCTTAAAGTATGCGATAGAAAATAAAATAATAGACGAGAGGGCGGAAAAATTCGATTACGACGTAGTTTTCGTTGCTCTTCCGCCGGAAGCTGCGGTAAGGTTTATTGATACTCAGGTATTTAAAGACGGCAGTGTCGTTGCCGATATCTGCGGAGTTAAAAAGTTTATTGAGGACGAGGTTTATTCCAAACCGCGCAATTTCAATTACGTCGGCTGTCATCCTATGGCGGGTAAAGAGGTGTCTGGAATAGAGAACGCTTGCGTAGATTTATTCGATAACGCAAATATGGTAATTACCCGCTCGGATAAAACGGACAAACCGTCGCTTGATTTAATGCGTAAGCTTACTGCGGATATGGGGTTCAAATACCTCGTTGAATGTAGTGCCGACACGCATGACAGAAAAATTGCTTACACTTCGCAGCTTGCACACATAGTTTCAAACGCGTACGTTAAAAATAAAGAAATCGACGGTTGTCTCGGCTTTACCGGAGGAAGCTTTCAAGATATGACGAGAATAGCCGGTGTTGATGAAGAAGTGTGGAGTGAACTGTATCTTAAAAATGCACAAAGTCTTTCGGAAAGCATAAAAAATCTTACGGATGCGCTTAACGAATTAAAAGAGACAATCGACAGCGGTGATAGTCAAAAGCTTGTAAGAATTTTGCACAACGGAAGAGAACGCTTTGAAAATTGTAAAAATTTTGTAACCGATACCGATATTTTTGTACAAAAATTAAAGTAATTTTATTGATTATGTGTTATAATAGCAAATGTACAATTGAAATTAAATCAATAATAGACGGTTCTGTGAGTACGGTTTCGGCAAGAGGAAGATTTACTAAATCAGACGATGGAATGCGTTTTGATTACGTTTTGGACGGTGACGAATGTACGCTTACGGTTAAGGAAAGTGAAGCCGTTCAAACAAGGCGCGGAGAGCAGAACGTTAAAATGATATTCCGAAAAGGTGAACAAACCGAGTGCTTTTTAGGCAGCGGAGGCTTTTCGGGAGCGTTTGGCGTTTTTACGCACGAGTTGCAGTTTGCGGACTGTGTTTTGAATATCGGTAAAAAATCAGTCAAAGTTTATACGCTTTTAATTGTGTATACACTTGGCGAAGATAAAATAGAACTTACGTTTTCGGCTAAAATATAATTTAAGGGTGGAAAAAATGAAGATAGAATATCTTGGACATTCAAGCTTTAAACTTACGGAAAGTACGGGTACGTCCGTTATATGTGATCCGTACGACGGCTCCATAGGCTATGAAATGAGTGGGGTCAACGCGGACGCGATAACGGTTTCCCACGGACATTTCGACCATAATAATATAAATGCGGTAGCGGGCGATCCTATAATCTTGGATAAGGAATGCAGTTACGATTTGCCCGGGGTAGAGATAGACGCAATCAAAAGCTTTCACGATAGGCAGCGCGGGAAACAGCGCGGTGAAAATCTGATTTTTAAATTCCGTATGGACGGAATTGACGTGTGCCACCTCGGAGATTTGGGAGAAGACTGCTCTTCCGAGCTTATTGATTTATTGTTGCCAGTCAACGTTTTGTTAATTCCCGTCGGCGGAAACTATACTATAAACGCGGAAATGGCAAAGGAATACGTAGACAGAATTATGCCGGATATCGTAATACCTATGCACTATAAATCGAAAGATTGCAAGCTGGATATAGACAAGGTAGACGAGTTTACAAGTCTCTTTGACGAGGAATGCGTAGAGGAAATCGACGGAAATGAGTTGGAGCTTATGCGCAGTGATTTCGGCGGCGAAACAAAGGTGGTTGTACTTAGGAGGAGCAAGTAATGCCCGAAAGTATACTTGAAGAATTGACAAAGCGCCTTAACGCCAAAACCATTCACGAGTTGAGACAGCTTGGCCGTGCGCTCGGCGTTCCTCATCCCGCAGACGGCAAAAAGGACGAGCTTGTAGGCGAAATTATAGCTGTGGCGTCTGCAAAGAAAGATTCCGAACCGCCTTCAAAACGCGGAGCTCCGCCTAAGTCGCAAGAGTATGACAGACAGCTCGCTGCAGATCTTTTGAGATGCCGCGAAATTTTCCTTGCAAAAAATTTGCCTACGGAGCAAAAACCGAGTGAAATATTCGTAGGAAGCGGAGACAGCAGTGCGTTAGACTACATCGGCGGGGGGATTTTGGAAAACGACGGCGATACG
>CAMWLA010000171.1 GCA_947174975.1 uncultured Clostridia bacterium
CTTCTGCTTTTTCGTCGGCGGAAAGTACTACTTTCTTTCCCTTTTTATAATTTTTCTTGATTTCTTCTCTGTCGGCTATTTTCGCGTTATAGTCCGCGTCCCTCTTGCTTTCGGGCAAAACGGGGGGATATTTTTCGTCAACTCTCTTTTTAAGTTCGGCTTTCTGCTGCTTTGTAAGCTTCGTCATTTTCAAGGGGAAAGCCATATTGTCGGCAACCGTCATATGCGGATACAGCGCGTAGTTCTGGAAAACCATAGCCGTATCGCGGTTTTTACAGTCGACGTCGTTGACTACGGTATCGTCAATTTTAAGCTCGCCCGCGCTTATCTCTTCAAGCCCCGCAATCATACGGAGCACGGTAGATTTACCGCAGCCCGAAGGACCTACGAAAACGATAAATTCTTTATCTTCAATATCCATTGAAAAGTCGTTTACCGCCTTCGTGCCGTTGGGATAAACTTTGTAAATATTTTTAAGATTAAGGCTTGCCATACGTATTTTCCCCTTTTAATAGTTCAATTCTAACAAAAAATGTTAATTGCTACAATGCGGTAAAACTGTTAAACAGTCGATAAATCTGCAAACTTGCACTTTGAAAGGTGATTGCAACAAAAATTCCGGCTTTAATTTAAGTATTTGTAATTACCGTTTAAATACACTTAAAACGCAATATGCGGTCTTATCTGACCGCAAAACAGCATAAAAAAAGCCGTAGCTTTATTGCTACGGCTTAATTTGTTATTGAATTTGTATTCCTTATTATTTTAATTATTCGCTGTCTTGCGCGTCGTCCGAATCGGGTAAGGTTTCCGCCGTCGTGTCAGTTTCGGTCTTACTTTCCTTTTTATTCTTAACCGAAGCTACTTTGCCCTTTACCCAGTCAATGCCTTTGGAAATTATGCCCTTGGGCTTTTCTATGATTACGACGTTGTCCTCGTCAAGGGACTGCGTAACCTCGATTTCCTCGTATTCGCAATAATCGGGTGTGATTGCTTTCGTAGTGGTTTCGTTGAAGAATCTCTCGTAAGTATGCTCGATAGCGACTTTGATTTCGTCGCCCTCTTTAACCGTATACTTATTGGGCATTTTGATAACCACGTCGAATTCGCCGACCTTTCCGTGTACGTTCAAAATATCGCCGAGCAGCTCTACTATGCCGACCGTCATTTTGAAAGACGTATCCTTAAATCTTTCGAAACGTTCGTCTTTTTCGAAAATGAGATTTTCGGGACGGATGCCGTATACAAGGCCGTGACCGTCGTAATTTTTAAGCAGCTTCTTTTGTTCGGGAAGCATCTTGATTTTCTGGTCCGAACCGTTAACCACAAAGTTATTGCCCTCTAACTTGCCGTAGAGGAAATTCATTGCGGGGGTGCCTATGAAGCCCGCGACGAAAAGATTTGCGGGGTGCTGATAGACCTCGTTGGGCGTGCCAATCTGCTGAATAAAGCCGTCCTTCATAACTACGATTCTCGAAGCCATTGTCATAGCCTCTATCTGGTCGTGAGTAACGTAGATAGTGGTTGCGCCGACTTCCTCGTGAATACGGACGATTTCGCTACGCATTGCAACTCTGAGTTTTGCGTCGAGGTTGGATAAAGGTTCGTCCATAAGGAAAACCTTGGGACGGCGCACTATAGATCTGCCGAGCGCAACTCTCTGGCGCTGTCCGCCGGAAAGCGCACGGGGCTTTCTGTCAAGGTACGGCGTCAGCTTTAAGATCGAAGCCGCTTCGCGTACTCTTCTGTCGATTTCGTCTTTGGGTACTTTTCTCAGTTTAAGCGCGTACGCCATATTGTTGTATACCGTCATCTGCGGATAGAGCGCGTACGACTGGAACACCATTGCGATGTCCCTATCCTTGGGTGCGGCGCTGTTTTTAAGTTCGCCGTCAATATAAAATTCTCCGTAGGATATCTCTTCGAGTCCCGCAATCATTCTCAGCGTTGTGGATTTGCCGCAGCCCGAAGGACCTACGAAAACGATAAACTCTCTGTCAGCGATATCGATAGAGAAATCGTGTACTGCGTGAACACCGCCGTCATATACCTTATTTACGTTTATAAGTTTTACAGAAGCCATTTTATTTTACCGCCTTGTTGACTTTTTCTTTATTTCCCATTGCCGCGATTGCGCCGAAACTCATTGTCGTATACGCGCCGCATTTGCAAGCGAAGTCAAGTATTTCTTTAAAATTCAGTCCTTTATTTAAAAGGTTTTCCGCTGTCGCGCCGTTTTCCATAAGTCCGGCGATAAACGCACCGAAGAACGAATCGCCCGCGCCGGTAGTATCGACAGTTTTGACTTTATAGCCGTGATGCTCTTCTTTGAGCCCGTCCTCAAGATATAATTTTGCGCCCTTGCCGCCGTTTGTAACGAGCAGAATTTTCAAGTTGCCCGTAAACATTTTCTTAACGGCTTGTTCGCCTTTAAGCTCCGTTATGAACTCCAATTCGTCTTCGCCTACTTTAATAACGTCGGCATATTCGGCAAATTTGGTTACCGTTTTGCGAAGCTCGTCTAAGTCTTCCCAAAGATTGAACCTAAGGTTCGGGTCGAAACAGATCAGCGCCTTTTTCTTCCTCGCCTTATCCAAGACGTATTTATGCGTTGACCTTGCTTCGAAGGTTTTAAGCGCTACGCTGCCGAATTCCAAAACGTCGTCCGGATTGAATTCAACGTCCTTAAAATCTCCGGAGGTGAAATGAAGATCCGCCGCAGCCTTTCTGAAAAAGCTGAATTCTCTTTCTCCCCCCTCGCGGAAGCTTACGAAGGCAAGAGACGTGTCGAACTCGGTACTCTTTGAAATGTATCTCGTATCGACGTATTCGTTTTACAA
>CAMWLA010000172.1 GCA_947174975.1 uncultured Clostridia bacterium
GTACAATATAATCAATGAAAGTATAATCTGGAAGGTGAAAAATGAAAATCTCAGATGTACGAATCAGATTAGTTAACAAGGAGGACAATAAACTCAAAGCTGTTGCATCAATGACAATTGACGAATGCTTTGTCATTCATGACATCAAAGTGATTGAAGCAACCGAGGGCGCATTCATTGCAATGCCCAGCAGAAAAACCAATGATGGCGAATATAAGGATATTGCACATCCGCTTAACACAGAGACCCGAGAAATTATAAAAGAAGCAATCCTTACGGCTTACTATGATGAACTTAAAAAATAAGGCACATTATTTGTTTTCCGTTAGTTAAATTAATACTGAATTTGTAAAAAAACAAGAAGTCCGTCAAAACGACGGACTTCTTGTTTATATTAATTAAAATTAATCGTTTCTCTTTTTCCCAAGATTTCTGAGCATCTGTGCAAACTTAGGAACGTTTTTATCGTTAGGACGCTCTATACTGTCCTCTTCTTGCTGATAATTAGGATACTGAGGTTGCACGGACTGTTGCTGAACCGGCTGATATGCGGGATACTGCGGCTGAATAGGCGCTTGAGGCTGCTGCTGTCTGATATAGTAAGGATCGGAAACAGACATTCTCTCCCTAGAAGTCGTAGGCGCATTATAAGAAGTGTTATCGTAAACTCTTCCCGCTTGATATCCCCTCATAACGCTTGAATCGTCGCGCTTATTGTCAAAACCGGGGAATCCCGTTGCAATTACGGTAATTTCCACCTCGTCACGCACGTTGGGGTCAATTCTTGCACCGAAAATAATATTAGCAGAAGCGTCAACAACACTTCTAACAAGTTCTGCTGCATCCGCAACTTCGTCAAACGTCAAATCGTCACCACCGACGACATTAAGGATCACGCCGCGCGCGCCTTCAATGGTTGTTTCGAGTAACGGGCAGTTAACCGCAACTCTTACAGCTTCGATAATTCTGTTATCACCCTTAGCAACACCGACGCCCAAATGAGCTACGCCCTTATCTTTAAGAATAGTTTTAACGTCAGCGAAGTCAAGATTAATAAGCGAAGGATTTACTATGAGTTCGGCGATTCCCTTTATGCCTTGCTTTAAAATTTCATCGGCTACGCGAAGCGCCTCTTTCATCGGCGTATTTTTAGCCACGACAGTCTTAATCTTGTCGTTAGGGATAATTATTAGTGTATCAACGTATTTCTTTAAATTTTCAAGACCTTTAGCGGTATTTTCCATACGCTTTTTGCCCTCAAAGCCGAAAGGCTCGGTAACGACGGCAACGGTAAGGATTTTCATATCGCGCGCAATCTTTGCAATTACGGGTGCGGCACCGGTACCGGTTCCACCGCCCATACCCGCAGTGATAAACAGAAGGTCTGTTCCCTCGATTGCTTGAGTAAGCACCTCTTTGCTTTCTTCCGCAGCCGCTCTGCCTATGTCGGGATCTGCACCCGCGCCAAGTCCTTTTGTAAGCGCACTACCTATCTGAATTTTATTTTCGCAAGGCGACAATGCCAAAATCTGGCTGTCGGTATTAACGACGTAATACTCTGCACAGTGAATACCGGCGTCAAGCATTCTGTTAACGGCATTATTACCCGCACCGCCTACACCGATAACTTTAATTCTGGCTCTGCCCGAAATATTATTGTTATTGTTTGAAACTATATCGTTGAACATTTTAATTTCTCCTCTGTAATCTATTTATTGAAAATCGACCGCGACTCAACATCGGTCAAAGCAGTATCAAGCAAGCTCAAAATTGAAGAAAACTGCGGTTTATCGTAGTATGGCACGCTCGGCGCAATTACTTCAACGTTTTTAACAAGTCTGTTTGAAATATGTTCGACGGTACCTCTTACCGTTTTTACACTTTCACCCGTAATAAATATAGGCTTATTATCAAGATTCTTTCCTTTGTAGCTCTGCATACACTCTTCCATAGTTTCACAGATGCCGTCAAGTCCTTCACGCACCTTATCGCGCAAAACTATAGTTGAATACTTATAGTTCTGGCCTTCATATACGCACTCGATAACTCCGCCCAAAGTTTCCTTTGCGTTGAGATTCAGCTGATTAAGGAATTCAACAGCCACGTCAAACGGTATGTCAAGCTCAGTCATAAGGTATACGGCCAAATGCCCTATTCCTATCGAAAAAGACTCACAGAACGCAACGCCGTTACCGCAAATTACGCTATAACTTGAAGATATATAGCCCAAATCAAATAAAACGGCATATTCATCTCGTTGCTCGGGCGGGACCAAATAGATTGCTTGCGCATAGACCGAAGGAATAAGTTTAATATCGGCAACAGCAGAAATTTTATTGAATGCGTTAGAAATCGAATTTATAAACTTATTACTGCACTGATAAAAACAAAATTTGCCGCGCAAGCTGTCGCTTACAGTGCCAACCGGATCAATCAGCTTTCGCTTGTCCGATAAAATGTAGTACATACAGCTATGCCGTATAGTTCTATAATCTTTTGTATCTTCCGGCATCGACATTCCGGCAAGATATTCGCAATCGTCGGAAGTAATTTTCTTTGCGGACTGGAAGCTCATTATTTTATCGGCTTGAACAACCCGCGTAAATTCGGCAGGTACTCCGACGTAGAAAGTTTTTATTCCGCCGAAAGCCGAAATAGTGCTTTTCACAACGTCGGTCACGGCAGACAAAAAGCTATCTTCGTCAACCATTTCCCCTTCCGCATATCCGTCGTACACACAAGAATATTTGCTTTTGATGATGAACGTATTGTTTACGCCCCTTTCACCGACAACGGCGGTTATTTCCAAGGAACGAATATCCAAAATTGCAA
>CAMWLA010000173.1 GCA_947174975.1 uncultured Clostridia bacterium
CTGGTGGAATAACTCTGTAGAAGCGTCGCTTGCGGCTT
Organism: uncultured Clostridia bacterium; assembly: GCA_947174975.1. Taxonomy (GTDB): domain Bacteria; phylum Bacillota; class Clostridia; order Christensenellales; family Borkfalkiaceae; genus Coproplasma. The sequence continues at coordinate 39 of CAMWLA010000173.1, forward strand.
ATCAGCATAGTAAGGACAACGCAAAAAAAAGCAAAAGCTTTGCTGCAGGCGGTTGGGGACTTACGGCATGCGACACGCCCGACGGATACAGCGGACATTTGGGAACTCCTCCCCGCGGGTGGACTCCCGATACTGCTTACGACAAGATAGAAGGCACAATTGCTCCTTGCGGAGCTGTAGGCAGCGTAGTATTTACCCCCAAACAATCGCTCGAAGCTCTCGACTACTATCAAAACGACGGTAAGCTACGTTTTATAAACGGTAAATACGGTCTACTCGATGCCTACAATTTGGATAGAGATTGGTATGGTTTGGATTATATCGGCATAGACAAGGGAATATCGTTGCTTATGCTTTACAACTATAAATGCGACGGCGTGTGGAATCTGTTTATGGCAAATAGTTACGTCAAAAACGGCATGAACGTATTAGGATTTACCGCTGAATAATTAGTAATAGGTGTTAAATAGAACTAACATGCATCAGAACGACTTGTTAATGAAAGAAGAAATGCGACGATGTTTCGATTTCTTTTACGAAAATTTTAGTAGAGAAGAAAAAACTTACGGTCTTATGACCGACCGTGTTCCCGACACTCGCCACAAATGTTCGGTAGCAGCAAACGGCTTTATGCTGGCTGCAATGGTAGTGGGAGTTGAATTCGGGTACATCGACTTCGAACAAGCGCAAACAATTTGTATCAAAACGCTTAAAACGATACGCAATTTGAAACAAAGTCACGGCTTTTTGTATCATTTTTACGAAGTTAATACGGGGAAGCGGCGCAACAAATGCGAGTTATCTACAATCGATACGGCGTTATGCTTGTGCGGAGCGCTAACCGCCGGTGCTTATTTCGGAGGAGAAACGTTACAGCTTGCGCGCGAGCTTAACGAACGCTGTGAATGGGATTACTTTTACGATTACGACCGCAAAATGTTCCGAATGGCGCGCTACGACGACGGCTTTGCCGTATGGTGGGATTACTATGCCGAGCAGTTAATAATGTACGTGCTGTCGGCAACCGGTAGATATGCGGATATAGCCCGCGAAGCTTACGACAATTTAGGTAAGCTGCACGGCGTAACGCATAGCGGCAAACCGTTTGTACACACTTGGTACGGCAGCCTGTTTGCTCATCAGTTTTCCCATGCGTTTATGGATTTAGAAGGCAAGGTTGATGCAAGCGGAACGGACTGGTTCGAAAACTCCGTAAAGGCAAGCGAAAACGACCGCGAATTTTGTCAAAGTCAACCCGAGCTTTACCCCGACGGAATATGGGGGCTTACAAGCTGCGCGGTGCCCGACGGCTACAAGGGACACATCGGCTGTTCCCCCAGCGGCAACGGCAATACCGAGCATATATCCGACGGAACGGTTGCTCCGTGCGCAGCGTTAAGCAGTTTACCTTTTACCTCGCAAAGCGCGCTTTCGGTATTAAAGCAGTTTAACGGATATCCCGAGCTTATGGGTAAATACGGATTGTACGATTCGTTTAATCTTAAACAGGGTTGGTTTGTCGATAGGTACATTTCGATAGATAAAGGCATAACGCTCCTTATGGGCGCAAATTACTACAAGCGTACCGTGTGGAAATACTTTAATTCTTTAAAGGAAGTTCGCTCGGCAATGCAAATATTAGGTTTTACAGAAAAGATAAATACACAAAACAACGATTCAAATAAAGGAGGCTCAAATGGCTAACATTTCACTTAAAAACATCGCAAAGGTGTATCCCGGCGGAGTTCGCGCGGTTCACGATTTCAACTTGGAAATTCACGATAAGGAATTCGTGGTATTCGTAGGTCCTTCGGGTTGCGGTAAATCTACAACGCTGCGTATGATTGCAGGTTTGGAAGAAATTTCCGAAGGCGATTTGTACATCGACGACAGACGCGTTAACAACGTTGAACCTAAGGACAGAGATATCGCAATGGTTTTCCAAAACTATGCGTTATATCCCTATATGACGGTGTTCGAAAATATGTCCTTCGGCTTAAAACTCCGTAAAGTTCCCAAAAAGGAAATCGAGCAAAAGGTTAAGGCCGCCGCAAAGATTTTGGGATTAGAAGATTATCTCGACCGTAAACCCAAAAACTTGTCGGGTGGTCAACGTCAGCGTGTTGCATTAGGCCGCGCAATCGTTCGCGATCCTAAGGTATTCCTTTTGGACGAGCCTCTTAGTAACCTAGACGCTAAAATGCGTACTCAAATGCGTACGGAAATTATTAAGCTTCACAAGGAATTGCAGGCAACGTTTATTTACGTTACCCACGACCAAACCGAAGCTATGACGATGGGTACTCGTATCGTAGTAATGAAGGACGGTCTTATCCAACAAGTCGATACTCCCGACAACTTGTATTCGTATCCCGAAAACAAGTTTGTAGCTGGCTTTATCGGCACTCCGCAAATGAACTTCCTCGATGTAACGATGGAACAAACGGACGACGGCAAGGTAATTGCAAAGCTTGGCCGCAACAAGCTTGAAATTGTAAAAGCCACCGTTAAACGCTTAATGGTAGACGAAGTAAACAAACGTCAATTCGTTTTGGGCGTACGTCCCGAAGACGTTCACTTCGGCGACGAAGCGTTAAAGAAATTCCCCAACGCTGTTATCAAAGCAACGGTTAACGTTACCGAAAAGCTTGGTAACGAAACGCTTATTTACTGCACGGTAGACGGCACGGACGCCGAAGTAGTAGTACGC
>CAMWLA010000174.1 GCA_947174975.1 uncultured Clostridia bacterium
GTAGACGTTCATATTCCGCGCAATTCGTTTACCGTATTTACGGGACTTTCCGGCAGCGGAAAATCTACGCTTGCGTTCGATACTATATTTGCAGAGGGACAGAGGCGGTATATTGAAAGTCTTTCGTCTTATGCGCGCCAATTTTTGGGGCAGTCGAATAAGCCCGACGTAGAGCTTATCGACGGACTGTCTCCCGCAATTTCTATCGACCAGAAGACGACTTCGCATAATCCACGCTCGACTGTCGGCACCGTAACTGAAATTTACGATTATTTTAGGCTGCTTTTTGCGCGCGTAGGTATTCCGCACTGCCCTAACTGCGGTAGAGAAATACGTAGGCAGTCGGTGGACGAAATTGCCGATAAAGTAGTACTACTTCCCGAAGGCAGCAAAATTATGGTTGAGGCGCCCGTCGTTCGCGGTAAAAAGGGCGAGTTTGTAAAAGAGCTTGCGGGATATAAAAAGAGTGGTTATGGTAGGGTAAAAATCGATGGTATAACCTATGATTTGCAAGAAGAAATTCACCTTGAAAAGAATATCCGTCATAATATTTCTGTAATAATCGACCGTCTTGTGATTAAGGAAGGAATAATTAAAAGATTGACGGACAGCCTTGAAAGTGCGTTAAGGCTTGCAGACGGACTTGTTGTGATTGATTGCGACGGCAAGGAAGAGCTGTATTCTTCGAAATACGCTTGTCCCGATTGCGGAATTTCTATTGAGGAAATCGAACCTAGGCTGTTCTCATTTAATACGCCGTGGGGTGCGTGTCCCGAATGTTCGGGTTTAGGTTTTAAGCAAACTGTTGATCCCGATTTAATTTGTCCCGATAAGAGTAAATCGCTTCGTGACGGCGCAATTAAAATAAGCGGATGGAATTTAGATTCTTCGTCGATGACTCAGATGTATCTTTCGTCGCTTGCAAAAATATATAATTTCTCGCTAGACATTCCCGTTAGTGAACTTCCGGACGGCATATACGATATGCTGATGTACGGCAATAACGGCGAAATGATTGATTTAGAATACAACGTAACACGCTTTTCCGGTAGTTACAAAACTGCGTGGGAGGGCTTTGTCACTAATTTGCAGCGCAGATATAACCAAACCTCATCTGAGGGCGTAAAATGGGATATAGAGCGCTATATGCGCACGTGTGATTGTCCCGCTTGCAAAGGTAAGCGATTGAGAAAAGAAGCGCTTGCAGTTACTGTGGGCGGAAAGAATATTATGGAAGTCTGCGATATGTCGGTTGACGACCTTGCCACGTTTACTGATTTCAGCTTTTTCGGCAAAACCGAACACTTAATCGCGGATAGCATAATTAAGGAAATAGACAGTAGGCTTAGTTTTTTGAGAAACGTCGGGTTAGGATATTTAACGCTTTCTCGCAGTGCGGCAACTCTGTCCGGCGGAGAAAGCCAGCGTATACGTCTTGCAACGCAGATAGGAAGTGCGCTTACGGGTGTTTTATATATTCTTGACGAACCGAGTATCGGATTGCATCAACGCGATAATCAAAAACTTTTAAATTCCTTACTTGGTTTGCGAGATATCGGTAATACGCTTATTGTGGTGGAACACGATGAAGATACTATGCGTGCAGCCGATTACATCGTAGACATTGGCCCTAAGGCGGGCGTACACGGCGGCGAAGTTGTCGCGTGCGGAAGCGTCGAAGATATAATGAATGAACCCCGCTCAATAACCGGAGAATATCTTTCGGGCAGAAAGAAAATCGAAGTTCCGGAAAGGCGCGTAGTCCCAGACGGCAGATGGCTGAAAGTTAAAGGGTGTAAGCAAAACAATCTGAAAAATATTTCAGTCGATATTCCGGTAGGACTTATTACTGCGGTAACGGGTGTTTCCGGTAGCGGAAAATCAAGTCTAGTAAACGAAATAATTTATCCTTATCTGGCAAACAAATTGAATGGTGCACGTCAGCTTCTTGGAAATAATGACGGATTTGAAGGCTTAGAATATTTTGATAAAGTTATTGCAATCGATCAGCAGCCCATCGGAAGAACTCCTCGTTCCAACCCCGCAACGTATACTGGTGTATTTACGGCAATTCGTGATCTGTTCGCGGCTACGCCTGATGCTAAAGAACGCGGATATAAGAGCGGAAGATTTTCATTCAACGTTGCCGGAGGAAGGTGCGAACACTGTCAGGGTGACGGAATAATACAAATAGCTATGCACTTTTTGCCGGATATTTACGTTCCTTGCGAAGTATGCGGAGGTAAGCGCTACAACCGTGAAACATTGGAAGTAAAATATAAAGGTAAAAGCATATCCGACATTCTTGAAATGACGGTGGAAGAGGTCGCAGAACTGTTTAAACCGATTTCGGCGATATATAACAAATTGGCAACACTGTGCGATGTGGGGCTTGGATATATCAAACTCGGGCAGAGTGCTACAACGCTGTCGGGCGGTGAAGCCCAGCGCGTAAAGCTTGCAACTGAGCTTTCAAAAAGGAGCACGGGTAAAACATTTTACATCTTAGATGAACCTACGACGGGTTTGCACAGTTATGATGTGGATAAGCTTATTAAGATTATAACAAGGTTAAGAAGCGGCGGAAATACCGTACTTGTAATCGAACATAATCTTGACGTAATTAAGACTGCGGATTGGATAATCGATTTGGGACCCGAAGGCGGCGACAAGGGAGGAACCGTACTTGTTTCGGGTTCACCAGAGGAAGTTGCGGAGTGTGAAAAAAGTTATAC
>CAMWLA010000175.1 GCA_947174975.1 uncultured Clostridia bacterium
ACAAAATACTTGATTTTTTATAACTGCTATTATATAATTAATAAGCTGTTTGCCGCTGTGGTGGAATTGGCAGACGCGCTGGACTCAAAATCCAGTGGTAGCGATACCGTGTCGGTTCGACCCCGACCAGCGGCACCATAAAAACCTAAGTCGTTTCGGCTTAGGTTTTGCTTTTACTTGCGAGGATTAATTTGGATAAACTATTAATTGTAGACGGTCACAATTTATTATTTCAAATGTTTTACGGTATGCCGTCGCGTATTATCGACAAGGACGGTAAACCTATTCAAGGGGTTTTGGGCTTTGTCGGGGCATTGCTTAAAATTATAAAAATGGCGGAACCGTCGCACGTGGTTGTCTTGTTTGACGGCGAGCACGAAAACTTGCGTTCGGCTTTAAACCCGGAGTATAAAAGTAATAGGCCGGACTATTCCGAAGTCGATGAAGTTGACAATCCTTTTTCGCAGCTTGATTACATTTATCGTTCGTTAGAAGTGCTTAATATTGCCTATTTTGAAGAAGATAAGTATGAAGTCGACGATATCATTGCGTCATATGCATATCGTTATGGTGGACAAGCGCGGATAGTAATTTCATCGTTTGACAGTGACTATTTTCAGCTAATAAATAAAAACGTTTCGGTACTGCGTTATCGCGGTAAAAATACCGTAATCTGCGACGAAGCTTATATTTTGGAGCGGTTCGGGATTCTACCCGAATTTTATGCTGATTTCAAATCTCTGACCGGTGACACTTCGGACAATATCAAGGGCGCAGAAATGATCGGCAATAAAACCGCAATGAAATTAATTAATGAATTCGGCAACATTGAAAAAATCATTTCGCATTCCGATCAGATTGCAAGCGAACGAGTAAGAAATTCAATTATAAATAACGAACAACGCATTAAAAACAATTTTCAACTTATAAAACTTATAGATATAGGGAAAATACCGTTTGATTTTGATGAATTGGCTTATACGTACAACGGTTTAACAACAAATCAAGTATTAATGGGCATAGGCTTGATAATAAATTAAACGCGCTATATTCTTGCCGTGACTTAAGTTTTATGTTATAATAATAGAGAGGAGCGCTTATGAGTTTTAAAGAACAGCTTAACGGGTTCTATAAAAATCTTGACGGTAAGGCCGAACAAATTAAAGACGTTTTGGTTAAAAACGGTTTTAAAGCTGAAAAGAAATATTATAACGGACACTACAATAAAGATGCGTCGGGTAATTACGTTATGGACTATTATCCCATACCGGTTATTGAAGTGGAAGGGTTATGCGATATTGAAATTGTTGGAATTCACATTAATATTTCAACAAAAACTTCAATTAAAAATGCTATTCAGCTCAATTATGAAAACTTGTCCGAATATTATTATGAGGTTTACGGCGTCGTTGACTATCTGTCAGACTATTATAGAAGCGGTGAAGATATTGTAAAATTATATAAAAATTTAGAAGCGTGCAAAGAAACCGAAATAGGGTTTGGTTTCAGTTTTGTAAATAATACTACTGCGGATAAAATTTTAAGCGTTGCAGTTGTTTTAAAAGAGAACGGTTTTTATTATTAAAATTCACTGGGAAATGCAGTATGGAAAAACTTGTACTTATTGACGGAAATAGTTTGTTGAATAGGGCGTATTATGCTACGCCCGTTTTTACTACCAGAAGCGGAATGCCGACGAATGCAATTTTCGGTTTTGTAAAGCTGTTGTTCAAAATACTCGGTGATCTTAAACCGAAATATATAATTGTTGCATTTGACCTAAAAGCGCCCACGTTTAGGCATAAAATGTTTGACGGCTATAAGGCAACGAGAAAGGGAATGCCAGACGATCTTGCGGCGCAAGTTGAACCTTTAAAAAGCCTTTTAAGCGCGATGAAAATTGCAACGTGTTCCAAGGAAGGTTTCGAGGCGGACGATATTATCGGGACGCTGTCAAAAAGGTTTGACGTTCACAGTTATATCTATACGGGCGATAGAGATAGTTTTCAACTTGTTGACGAGAAAACCGACGTTTATTACACAAAAAGAGGCGTTTCAGATCTTCAGAAATTGAATATTGAAAACTTCAAATCGGAAACGGGAATTTTGCCTTTGCAAGTTATCGATTTAAAGGCGCTTATGGGTGATAAGTCAGATAATATTCCCGGTGTTGCCGGAATAGGCGAGAAAACGGCTTTAAATTTGCTTGAAAAGTTCGGCTCGCTTGACGGAGTTTACGAAAAGATTGAAAGTTTAAGCGGAGCAGTAAAAACCAAGCTTGCCGAGAACAAGGAAAGTGCATATATGTCCTATAAACTTGCAACAATCGATAGGCAGTGTGACTTAGATATAGAGCTTGAAAACTGCGTTGCGCCGGCTAAATATAGCGGTGATGTTAAAAAGCTTTTCGGTGATTTTGAGTTTAATAGCTTGCTTAGTTTAAATATTTTTGATGAAAGTGTAGGCGTTCGGAATAATGAAATTATATATCCCGAAAAAGTAGTTTGCGCAAATTACGAAGACGCGGTTAAAGTATTAGACGGACAAAAACAGTTAAGCGTTGTTTTGGAAGAGAACTGCGCACATATCTATGACGGCAAAACCGAGCTTGTTTTGGAAGTCTCGGATAATTTATTGAACGAAGGAATAAGTGCGGATAGTTTTATTGATATACTC
>CAMWLA010000176.1 GCA_947174975.1 uncultured Clostridia bacterium
AAACGGGTAAACTTTTATCACAAACACACTCACCATCAAGCAATTTGAAACCTTGTTTTACGATTCTGTCCTCAAGTGAATGAAACGTAAGAATCGCTATTCTTCCGCCTCTTTTCAGCCTTCGGGTAAGGGCTAAAACACAATCGTACAGTCCGTCCAATTCTCCGTTTACCGCAATTCTTATTGCTTGAAAACTTTTTCTGGAACACGGTCCGTTCAATTTGAACTTGGCGGGAATGCTGCGTTCAATTATATTTACCAGTTCACCGCACGTTTTAAGGGGCTTTCGGGTACGCTCCTTAACAATATTTGCGGCAATCTGCGTTGCAAACTTTTCTTCTCCGTAAATTTTTAGTATTTTTGATATTTTATTCTGCGGATATTCATTCAACAGCATTTCTGCCGTTAACGGAGCTGATTTATCCATCCGCATATCTAACGGAGCGTCGGGTTTCATATAAGAAAATCCTCGCTCTTCGCAGTCAAGCTGATAGCTTGAAACTCCGAAATCGAGCAGCGCTCCGTCCAATAAATCTATATTTTCTTTATTTAAAACTTCTGCAAAATTTTTGTAATCCGATTTATATATTTTAAATCTGTTTTTAAACTCCGCCAGTCTTTCGGTTGCCGCCGCAATCGCATCTTCATCTAAATCTGTTGCAATAAGCTTTCCCGTCGGCGAGCATTTTTTCAATATTTCATAAGAATGCCCCGCACCGCCTACGGTACCGTCGAAGTAGATACCTCCGTCTTTAACGTTTAGCCCCTTGATACACTCGTTGAGCATAACCGGTATATGAGCAAAGTCTTTCATAATTATATGATATCCAAAATGCTTATATCCGCGTCAAAGTTTTCACTGGCAGATAAATACTCTTCGTAAACTTCTTTTGCCCAGATTTCTATTCTTGCACCGGAACCGCAAATCTTTATATCCTTTTGAATTTTTGCAAAACTTACAAGTTCTGAAGGAATGACAAGTCGTCCTTGCGGGTCCATTTCAACTAACTTTAAAGAATTTGTGAATGCTCTCAATCCTCTCTGCTTGTCTTTGTCGGAAATTTTTACCTCTTCCAACCTTTCAAGTTTTTCCTTCACTGCAGCTTCGTAAAAAACAAAGATGCAACCGTCGGTACCCTTGGAGAAATAAAGCTTTTCTTCATTCCCCTTAAGCTTTGCCGGAATTCTTATTCTGTTTTTCGCGTCGATTTGATGATCGTACTCACCGGTGAGAAAAAACATAAACTTTAGCCTTTTAAGTCAATTGTAAATATATGATATCACCAAAAATGACCACTGTCAACCACTTGAACGACATTTTTTTAATTTTTCAAAGATTTTTTGGGAATATTTTTATCATTTTAGGGATTTCAAACCATTTTTACAAATTAGGCCTCTGAATATATCACGATTTCGGGTACCGTATTCACCCATAAACGTAATTTTTTGCGCCCGCTTTGCAAAGTGGTCACTTTTCCCCAATTTTTTAACCAAATTGGCTGCCGTTCCCTCAATTCCGTCAAAAACCGGACAGTTATAGTGAGTTTTAACTATATCTTTAATAAAAATGTAGTGTGTGCACCCCAAAACAACAGTACTGCAATCGATTTTCGGCAAAATGCTTTTTATATAGTCCGCATCAATGTTTTTAATATTATTTTCTATATATTGTGCCAAATCGGGACAAGCAACGACTTCGGTTCTGCCTAACCCGCATTTTTCTATTAAGTCGTGCAAAGGTTTACTGTCGGCAGTTGACGGAGTCGCCAAAACCAAGCATTTACCCCCTACGGCCGCAGCAGGCTTTACCGCGGGCTGTATTCCTATTATTTCAAACTGGTATTTATTACGAAGGTAATCGATACAACGCGCCGTTACGGTATTGCATGCAACGACAGCCGCTATCGGATTAAGCTTTGATATTTCGTAAAAAAAACTATCCGTCAGTTCAATCAACCTATCTTGAGGCAACGAACCATAAGGAACGTTGGCATTATCGGAAAAGTATGTAAAATCAACGTCTGGCAATCTGCGCACACATTCATATAAAAGACAAAGTCCGCCTATTCCGCTGTCAAAAAAGCAGACCGTCGGATTTAAAACTTTTTCCATACTATATTATTAATATTATAAACTTACAAAATATATTAAAAAATTTGTAAAAGCTGTTAAAAAATAGTTTACAATTATGCCTTTATGTGATAAAATTACACAGTAATTTAAAGTAAATTCGTTTACAAGGAGATAGTAAATGCCTAACATAAAGTCAGCTAAAAAGCGTGTTTTGGTTATCGACAAAAAGACAGAGAGAAACAAGGCTATCAAATCAGAAATGAGAACCGAAGTTAAAAAGTTCCTTGCTTTGGTTACTTCGGGCGACAAGGAAGCTGCAACCAAGCTCTTCCCCTACACCTGCTCTATTATTGACAGCGCAGTTTCTAAAGGCGTAATCAAAAAGAACACTGCTGCCAACAAGAAGTCGGGTCTCGCAAAGAAACTCAACGCTATGGCGTAATATTGATATGCAAAAATAAAGCGGGCGTTTTGCGCCCGCTTTTTTCATGTCCACCGCCCACTTTTAAAATAAATTACAGACATATAAAAATGATTTGATTTTTATTCGAGTTTATTGTATTATATTAAGGT
>CAMWLA010000177.1 GCA_947174975.1 uncultured Clostridia bacterium
CCAAAAACCTCCCCGACGGTTACAAATTAAAGTTAGAGAATATTTTCTAAATATTTAACGGTGCAAGCAAAACCACGCTTTTGCGCAGCACACCCCAATTTGCGCAAACTTGCGCCTCGGGAGGTGAATTTGCGCGATTATAAATTTGGAGAGCAATCCACAATCGCGCAAAGAGGGCAACGCCCTTAAATCATGAAATTTTTCGGGGTCACGAGTACCGAAAAATTTGTGAACTTTTACTCGTATTCGCCGTAGTCGCGCCTATCGGGGATATTATCGGGAAAGTTATCGTAAGGGCTCGGCTTGGGCGGACATTTACCCTTAGGGGGACAAAGTCCCTTAGGCGGAGGGCACGGCGGTTTAGGGGGCGGCGGACAATCGTGTTTTTTGTCCTCTGTTTTGACGAGAATAGTGTCGTCGCCCACTTTAACAATTTGATTTACGGGAATAAATATCTCGTTTTTATTGGTAAATTTGAAGCCCTTGCAGCCGGGCACGGTTATGCCAAGCCAATTATTTTCGGGGAAAGATACGGTAACGTCGCACACCTTACCTAAATTTTTGCCGTCGGTTACGCTTACGACGTCCTTTTGTTTCAGTGTTTGAAAAGAGAGTTCCATATACAAAATATATGCTGAAATTTCGCATATTTTGACAAAATACGCAAAATAAAAAAGTCCGCAACTCAAGCGGACTTTTTGTTTAAAGCTTATCTGCAAGCGCGGCGGCTTTTTTGCAGCCGTCGGTTTTGTCTATATCGCCTACATGGAATACCCCGGGAACAAGCACTTCACCGATAGATTTCCATTTTAACAAAGCAATACTTCTTTCATAAGGAATGCGAACGCCGTCCATTACAGACATATCGTCCTCTTCACAGCACGTTATGAGCGCACACTCTTTGCCCGCAATATCCTTACCCGCAACGCAGAATGAAAACAGTCTGTCGAATAAGCCTTTGATTTGCGCGGGGAACGAATACCAATAAACGGGGGTCGTAAATACGACGGCATCTGCCTTTTCAATTTCAGGCGCAATGATATTGAAATCGTCGTCGAACGAACACGCTTTACCAGTCTTAAAACAAGTTTCGCAAGCGTGACAACCGCCTACTTTTTGCATAGCGGCGTCAAACCTCGTAACCGTATGCCCCTTTGCCTTAGCCGCATTGATAAACGCGTCGGTCATAGCAAAGCTGTTGCCTCCCTTTCTCGGACTTCCCGTAATTACCACAATTTTCTTACCCATTGTCAGATCTCCTTAAATAATTTATATTGACAATATAAATTATATAATGGTACAATATTTATGTCAAGTACGCACAATAAAGTGCGATACTAACAAAAAGTAGAGTGTAAAAAGGTGAATACTATGGATAACGCAAAATCAAGATGCATCGCTTCCGAACGGCTGTGCGATACGGGGTTCAGCTATACCCTTTCGCTTATAAGCGGAAAATATAAAATGACTATTTTATATACGCTGATGGAATTTACCGTTGTGCGGTATAACGAGCTGCAAAGATATATAAAAGGTATTTCGTATAAAACTTTGAGTCTTTCGCTTAAAGAGTTGGAAAGCGACGGACTTATTATCCGCAAGGAATATCCGCAGATACCGCCGAAAGTTGAATACAGCTTATCGGAACGCGGAAAATCTTTAATGCCCATTTTAGACGCGATGTGCGATTGGGGCTTCAAAAACAGAAAATAAAAAACAGCGGTTTAAACCGCTGTTTTTATTTTGAATTAATATTAGGTTACGGGTACTTCTATTCTGATTTTGATAATCTTTATTATCGTCATAAAGGGGTTATGCTCAAACAGCCAGTCGATCTTTAATTTGCTGCCCGAAAGCTTCAAAAGGAAGTTCGCCTCAGTATTTCCTCCGATAAGGGAGATTATCCAGAATACGAACAGCATTAACATAAAGCCGACGCAGACGAAAAGAATTACACCGAAGGTCTTGTTTAAAACGATTAAAACCGGATTGTCGATTTCAACGATGCTTTTGATAACCCTTACGATTATCAGCCTTATTATCGTAACCGCGATAAACAGCGCTACGTAATAGACGATTACGTCGATGTGTATCTTTAAAAGGAAGTTGCAGAAACCGTTTCCTTTGTTGGCGAGCGCAACCCGCATACTGTTTAATCCGTCTTGAACGAAACCGAAATTATATATAAGTCCGCCGAGCGCGTAGCACACAACGATTGAAATTATTATACCGAAAATTCCGCCGGTAAAAAATTTAAGTCCTTTACCGAAACCGAACAACATTCCCAGTAAACAAAATACGGCAATAAGCCCTAACACTATCCAGTCTACTAAAATCATATGCTACACCTCCTTTGTATTTTATTATCGCATATGTACATAAATCAACGTCAAATTAATTGTTGACCTTATTTTTGAGTTTTAAACATCAAAAATAATTTAAAAACAATATGCAGAAAAAGCGGCGACGGTAATTCTTTCCTATCCCCGCGATTTATTTAAGTGAGAAAAAATTAAGACAGTTTTTCAAGTTCAGCCATAAGCTCGTGCATGTGCGCGCGCTCGTTTTCGATCTGAACGGTGAACTGGTTGAAATATTCGATATCCGCGTCTGCGGGGGTGGTGTGGTTTAAAAGTGCATAA
>CAMWLA010000178.1 GCA_947174975.1 uncultured Clostridia bacterium
GGTCGCCGAGGTGTATTATCATGTCGCTCTCGGAAAAACTTCCGGCAAGTTCGTCAAGCGCTTTTCTGTTTCCGTGAGAATCGGTAACTACTGTTATCTTTTTCATAATTTATTTTTTAAATCGCACAAAGCGCGGAAGCGGTGCGAAACCTTGTTTTTCTCTTCCGCGGTTGCTTCTCCGAAGCTCTTTTTCAAATCGTTGCAATAGAAAATGCAATCGTACCCGAACCCGTTTGCACCGGTTTCTTCAAAAAGAATTTTTCCCTCGCACGCGCCCTCGCCGTAAACGGTTTTGCCGTCGGGGAAGTATAGGCATATCGCGCTTTTAAATCTTGCCGTGCGGTCTTTCGCGTCTGCAAGATTTTTCAAAAGCAAAGCTCTGTTCGCCTTGTCGCCGCCGCCCGAATAGCGTGCGGAGTATACTCCGGGCGCACCGCCCAGCGCGTCGACGCACAGCCCCGAATCGTCCGCAAGTGCGGGAAGATTGTACGTTTCGGCAATAAACTTCGCCTTGATATATGCGTTTTCCTTAAAGGTGGAGCCGTTTTCGTCGATTTCTCCGTCAAAGCCCATATCTTTCATTGAAACAAGCTCAAAGTCGGTCAGAATATCGCCTATTTCCTGCATCTTGTGCGCGTTACCGCTTGCAACGATAATTTTAATTTTTTCCATAAACGCTTACCTATTATATAATAAGTAGTATAAAAAGTAAAGTAAAACTTATTGCCACTTCAAATTATGGAGCTGACCCTCGGTTTTAAAACCTTCGAAGTTTTGTTGCCTTAATCCCTCGTACACGGCAATCGCAACCGAGTTGGAGAGGTTCAAGCTCCGCGTTTCGCCTATCATAGGGATTCTGAGACAAGTCTGCTTATTTTGCAAAAGCAGTTCCTCGGGCAAGCCCTTCGTTTCTTTGCCGAACACCAGAAAATCGCCCTTTTCGAATTTTACGTCACTGTGGCGGTTAAGTCCTTTCGTGGTAAAATACCAAAAGCGGGAGGAGGGGAATTTTTCTTTCAGCTCTTCGAAGCTGTCGTAATAAGTTATTTCAACCTCGTCCCAGTAATCGAGCCCCGCGCGTTTTAAATATCTGTCGCTTACTTCAAACCCCAAAGGGCGCACAAGGTGAAGTCTGCATCCGGTCGCGTGGCACGTTCTAACTATATTTCCCGTATTCTGCGGAATTTCGGGTTCCACAAGCACTACATTAAACATAACATCCTCACGAAATTATTGCGCTATTCTGCGCGCAAAAATTTCCGTGATTTGAGAGGCGCTGCCTCTCTGCCCGCAATCTTTGGGGCAAACACATATATAATTGCGGGCATTCACACTGCTGAGGCGCAGGTTTGCGCAAATTGGGGTGTGCTGCGCAAAAGCGTGGTTTTGCTTGCACCAATAAGTATATATACATTTTAAAATAAATTGGATATATTTGCAAACGATTTATTTGACAGCATATCAAAAAGTTGTTAAAATTTAGGCGTGAGGAAAAATATATGGTAAACTCCTTGCTTGCCTTGTCGGCTGGTGACGTTTTATCCGTTTTTAACAGCTTGTTCTTTGTGCTCGGCGGCGTAACCGTTTTTATGATCGGAATGAATATGATGGGTCATAATATCGAAAAAGCCGCGGGCAAGTCGATAAGACGGCTTATGGGCAAAGCAACCGTAAACCGCTTTGCGGGCGTAGGCACGGGTGCCGCGGTCACGGCTCTCGTTAACAGCTCGTCCGCAACGACCGTAATGATAGTGGGCTTCGTTAACGTCGGACTTATGACGCTGACCCAAGCCGCTTCGGTAATTATGGGCGCAAATATCGGAACTACGATTTCGGCATTCATAATGGCTTTGTCGTCCGCGGGCGCAACCCAGCTTTCTATTGCCGCGCTTTTCGCCCTCGTTTCTTTTATTGGCTTTGTGTTTACAATCGCTTGCAAAAGCGATAAGCTTAAACAGATCGGCTGTATATTAGAGGGGTTGGGTCTTATTTTCATCGGACTTAACGTAATGTCCCGCGCGGTTTCCGACCTCGTAAATTCCGAAAATATCGGCTCGTCGATAGAAAACCTTTTCAAGGGCTTGGGCAACGGAAGCAGTACGCTTACGTGGGAAGTTATCGTTCTTTTTATTCTCGGCGCACTCTTGACCGCGCTTATGCAGTCGTCGGGCGCGCTTACGGCAATAGTAATTTCGCTTGCAAGCTCAAATCTAATATCATTGCAAATGGCAATGTGCATAATTTTGGGTACTAACGTCGGCACTTGCTTCACGTCGGTTTTATCGTCAATGGGCGCAAGCGCAAACGCGAAACGCGCCGCAATGATTCACCTCTTGTTTAACGTCGCTGGTTCTGTGGTGTTTATGTTCCCAGTGGCGTTCGCGGGCAAGTATATCGCAAAATTCTTCGATAGCTTTATTGCCGATACCGAGTGGCAGATAGCGGTTTTCCATATGGTTTTCAACCTCATAACCACCGCAATGCTGTTGCCGTTTATCAATTATCTCGTAAAAATCTCGTGTATTCTCGTACGCGACAAGGGGGAGACGCAGACGGCGGAAGCCGAGCCTCTCGATATCCGTCTTTTAAAAACGCCCGCAATCGCGGTCGGTCAAGTGCGGAAACAGCTTTTAAA
>CAMWLA010000179.1 GCA_947174975.1 uncultured Clostridia bacterium
CAGGGGCAACAGGAAAATGGAAAGCAAAAACAGCACGCCCGCCGTAAGCGCCGTAAGTCCCGTTTTGCCGCCCGCGGCAATTCCCGTACCGCTTTCGACCAATGCGGAAACGGTAGCCGTTCCTAAAAACGCGCCAACGCAAGTTGAAATCGAGTCGGAAAGCATTGTTTTGGAAAGGTTTACGGGCTTGCCGTAATCGTCCAAAAGATTTGCCTTAGTGCAGCAGCCGAGAACCGTGCCCATAGTGTCGAACACGTCGAGCATACAGAAAGATATGACGAGAACTATTACAGTGAACGCCGTCCCCTTAGGGAAGTTGAATCCGCTTGTGAACACCGCAAGGAACGAGCCGCCCTTGCTTTCGTCCATCGAGAAGAAGTTTTTGAAGTTATCCCAGAACCGCCACGAAACTTCCTTTCCCGCAATAATGTCGAGATTTGCAACGTTCAAAGGAATTGCAATTAATGTTGAAATGAGTATGCCGAGCATTACCGAGCCTTTGACTTTGTAATGCGACAAGAGCGCGATAGAAAACAGCGAAATTAAGCACACCACCGCGCTCTTTGCGGCGTACGAGCCTTCGGGGTTGCCCCATTGAACGATTTGCAGACCCCAGTTTTTAAAGCTGACTAAGCCCACTTGCGTGTACTGGTTTGTGACGATAAGTCCCGATTTCTGCATTCCTATGAACGCGATAAAAAGTCCTATTCCTACGGGAATAGCTATTCTTATACTTTCGGGAATTACCTCTAAAATCTTTTCTCTTATGCCTATAAGCTTACCGGTATTTTTATCTCTTCCGCAAGGAATAACAGTTAAAAGGAAGAACAGAATTCCGCTTATAAGCGAGATAAGCATCGCGTTACCGAACGAGAACTCCATAGGCGTGCCGTCCGCATAGTTGTACGCGTATGCGCCCACTCCCCCGCCTATAATTCCGCCGAGCATTATAGTTACGCTTATGCCGGGGGCTTGCGCAAGAGGCATATTTGCAAGGAACGCCATAAAAAGGCAGCCTATTACCGCGGCGAACGCCGTTGCGATGAACAGCGACGGCCAAAGCACGTGCGCGGTGCCGTCGTACAGCACTTGCGTGGGGTTTACGACCAAAATATAGCACATTGCAAGGAAAGTAGTTATTCCCGCAAAAATTTCCGTGGAAAACGCGCTTTTGCGCAACGAAATTTTAAAGTAGTTATCTACCTTAGGCAAAAAGCCTTTTTTTGCGGCAGTTCCGTCCGTTGCGCTTTCCGCACCGTCCGCTGCGGCTTTGTTCTCATCTATTTCGCTCATTCATCTTCTCCGTATTATCAGTTTAGTTAATTTTACCATAAAAAAAATGAAATGTAAATAATAAACGGCAAATAAACTTGCGTATTTGAAAAGCGCGGACTTAACGTCCGCGCTTTTTTATTCTTATATATTAGCTTCAGCAAAGTGAATAGTGTAATTGCCGGTATTTTTATCCCAATTCGGATTCTTATTAATTTGCCCCCACTGCTCTTCCGTTCCTTCAAAATATATGTCCGTAAGGCTTGAGCAGCCGTCAAAGGCGTAACCGTAAATATTACTAATGCCGACCGCTATCTTTACGCTTGTAAGCTTATCACAGCCTCTGAACGCACCGCCGTCTATATAGCTTAGCTTATAATCCGCACCCATATAGTTGATACTTTCGGGTATTTCCGCAGTAACTAAATTGCGGGGTTGTTCCACAACGAATGCGCTTCCGTTTTTAAGCGCAAACCTCACTCCGTTCAGCGTTAAATAGGCATAACCGCTTGTATCCTTGTCGTTTTGCGCACAGTTCCAGACGACGGGAAATCCGCTTGACGACAAGCCGTTACTGCTCCAAGTATTATCCCAGCCGTCGGGCTTTGCTTCCGCCTTGCAATAGATTGTCAGCGAAGTGCAATAATCAAAAGGATGTTTACCGATTGTCGTAACGCTTTCGGGTATTGTGATTTCCGTAATGAAATAACAGCTGCCGAACGCCTTGTTCCCGATACTTTCAACGCCCTCTGTAATAGTAATGCTTGTAACCGCGCAACCATAGAATGCGTAGCTGCCGATAGATTTAACGCTTGCGGGAATTACGATATCGGACACCTCTGCGCTGCCCATGAATAATTTCTTTGCGTTGGCGGTATCTTTCATAAGATATTCAAGTCCGTCAATCGCGCACCAGCCGGCTACATCGCCGCCGTATCTGATAACATTGAGCGACGAGCACCTTGCAAATGCGTCTTCTCCAATAAAAGTCACGCCGTCGGGTATCGTTATTTCGGTAAGCGTATTGTCGTTTGCAAACGCCATCATACCGATACGCGTCACGGGTAAACCGTCATAAAGTTCGGGAATTATTATTTTCTCGAACTTATCACCGTAGCTTGCGCTTACTGAGTAGCTCTTCTCATCGTCGTTCAGTCTGAAAACGAGTTCCTGCGTATATTCGTCGGTACCGCAAACCTTACATTTTCCGTTTTCAAAGACGTGCGGGGTTTTACCGTTGACTTTTTCACGCGTATCCGTTTCATCGCAGTTTTCGCATTTTGCCGTTTCGGTACCGTTTTCTATACAAGTACTGTTATTGTCGGAAACGTAATTTAAAAACTTGTGGTCGGTTGCGGTAT
>CAMWLA010000180.1 GCA_947174975.1 uncultured Clostridia bacterium
TTTATAATTGTTTTATGGAAATTTCAGAAATCAAAAATCATTTAAAAAAATATAAAATTACGTATAGTCAACTTGCAGAGTTGACTGGATTCAATTTGACAACAATAAAGAGAATATTTTCGGGACAAATAAAAAACCCGCATATAGAAACTATGCGGGCAATCGAGCAAGCCTTAGGCTTTGTTGACAGACAATCTGCTGTGCCAACGGCTGGTAGCGACATTCTTACTTCCGAAGAACGCGAAATAATCAGCTATTACCGCGAATTAAATTCAGCCGGTCAAAAGCTTGTTAAAGAAACAATAAAAACGCTCCGTGCAACATCTGCGCAGAGCGAACAAAAGAAGAAAATTTAAGTGTTTTATGTTTGATTTTGATTTTTTAAATTTATCGCGAGAAGAAATATCTCATTATCTACGTTCGGGCTATAATCCATTACTCCGTTGTCGTTTCAAAGGTGATTCTACAGAAGAAATAATCAAAATGATAAGTATAATCCATGCGGCAAT
Source organism: uncultured Clostridia bacterium (assembly GCA_947174975.1). Classification (GTDB taxonomy): domain Bacteria; phylum Bacillota; class Clostridia; order Christensenellales; family Borkfalkiaceae; genus Coproplasma. Next base: position 510 of record CAMWLA010000180.1, read on the forward strand.
TAATGATTATGAACTTGACCCTATTGGACACTTCGTTTATATCATCGGAACCGATTCAAGGGTTCATATTGAAGAATGGACAACAATTTCTAAACTTGCTGAAGGGATATCTTACGCTTTTTATGAAGCTACCGGAGTTCATAGTGAGCAGTTATCTGAACAAAAGATACAAACTGCTATACATAAATATTTACTTAAAAATAAATATTTAGAATTACGTGACAATCCGTACGATTCACAAAGAAAATCGTATTATGCTACTGATAAAGGAGAAGATTGCGGAATACGTAATTCTCAAGGCAAAGGTAGGCATAAAGTTTATTATTCTTGTTATATGCAAGCGTGCATAATTCGAAAATTGCCCGAAATATTGTCTGATGCGGCATTTTTTGAATTTGAAAATTCTCACGATATGGTTGCACTCCAAAACAGCATAGAACCTTTAACTTTGGAAGAACAAGGGCTTATTTCTGAATATAGGGCTTTAAATACTGCAAATAAAAAACTTGTTAAACGAACATTTGAAACGCTCCGCACAATACAAGCGCAAAGCGAACAAAAGAAAAATGACAATTAGAAGTAATTACTTTTTACGCTTAAAAAGTAATTAAATTTAAATTATATTTTTATATTAAAATTTACTCCGTAGGCGCATTTGCCGAAAGGAGTATTTTTATATGACAACGCAACAAATTATGGATAGACTATTGAGTTTTATCCAAGAGCTGACAGCTTTTTATTCGGAACTTTCCCAAGAGCTGCCGAACTTGCGCGTTGTGGTTGACAACACGCGCGCTTTTTCTGAACTAAAAAAAATGCCGAAAAGGTTATTCCTTTTATCGGCGCGAAGGAGGTTTCAAAAGAAAAATTACTTTACAAAACTGACGGTGAAGTTTCAGCTCCACCTCAGCAAGAAAGTCAAAACACTCTTTTTATCGAATTTCAAAATTTTAAGGAGATAAAAAGAATGTTAATAAATTTAGAACTCAAAGGCAGCGTGCGAGAACGCTTGGACGGACTGTTGGAGTTACGCGTCTGGCTTGACGGTAAACGAACTTCAATTTACGGACGATCAGAAGCTGAACTATTGCAGAAGTTTAAAATTCTGCGACGACAGCGGAAGAAACACACAGAAAAGGTTGTTCAACCGCTTGCTACTCTTTACGCTTGGCTTGATAAATGGGTTTCAACCTATAAAGCCGATACAGTGAAGCCGCGCACTCTCTCTGCTATTGAATCTTGTATTAAGGTACATATAAAACCGAATTTTGCCGATACTCACCTAAACCGCTTGACGCCACTGCAAGCCGAAGAAAATCTAAAACAAATTAAAAGCTCACGTATGCGTCAGTATACTTATCAGATACTTAACGAGGCATACAAGAAAGCACTTCAATTAAAACTTGCAAAAGAAAACCCTTTTGCCGTAGTAGACGTCCCTCAACATAAACAAAAAAAGGGAACACCGCTTACCTACGAAGAACAAGAACAGCTTAAAGCTGCGCTTGAAGGTTCACCTTACAAGTACTATTTTTTATTTTTGCTTTACAGCGGATGTCGGCGTTGCGAGGGGCTGTCCGCTTGTTGGGAAGATATTGACTTTTCAAAAAAACGGATATTTATCCGCGGCACAAAAACAGAACTTTCGCAAAATCATATTCCGCTGTTCGACAATTTAGCGGACATTTTGCAAGAAATAGAGCCGGCGGAACGCGCCGGCAAAATTTTTCCGTTTCAAGAACACCAAGTCGAACGAGCCTTCAATAAGCTTTGCCCGAATCACCATATCCACGATCTACGGCACACCTTCGCAACGAACTGTATTGAAGCGGGAGTCGAGCTTAAAGCCGTTCAAGCATGGCTACGCCATGCAAATATTGGTACCACAGCCGACACATACGCGCATGCAACAGATAAGTACCTTATGCAAGAAGCTGAAAAACTCAATAAAAAATGAGCGTTTACCCCACTTTTACCCCAGTTGAACGCTTTGATAAAAGAAAAAAGGTAAAAAAATAAACCGTATTTTGTGCTTAACCTTGTAAATTACCACAAAATACGGTCTGGCGCAGAGAAGAAGATTTGAACTTCCGGACGGGTATTAGCCGTCACACGATTTCCAA
>CAMWLA010000181.1 GCA_947174975.1 uncultured Clostridia bacterium
GTAAAAGGTCCGTCCGGCTATTTCACCGGACGAACCCTTTATATTAGTTTTTATTTCTCTTTCTTGCGGCTTCCATCTTTTTGCGCTTTTTAACGGAAGGAGATTCGTAAAACTCTTTCTTGCGCAAGTCGCCGATTATACCGTCGCGCGAGCATTTTCTTTTAAAACGCCTTAATGCGCTTTCAACCGACTCGTTATCGCCTACTCTTATAGTTGACATATACTACCCTCCTTCGCCTAACGCACTTATTAACTTTTAATAGTTTACCAAACATGGAAATTTAAGTCAACTTATTTTCACGCATGAAAAAATAAATTTTATATCAAAAGACATATGCAGTTTACCGCTATTCCCACAACTACCGAAATAAGATACAGCGTCAACACAAACATTATATTCCTTTTGATTTTTTTAGTGTTTTTAAAGAGAACGACAAGCCCCAAGCCCGCATTCGCGCAAAGCCCCGCGGCGCAGCTTCCGAAAGTGATTCCGCCGTTGATATAGGTTGCCGTAATAACCGTACTCGAAGCGCAGTTCGGGATAAGACCGATTACCGAAGTTATGAAGGGCTGAAAATAAGTTCCGCCTATCATAGAAGCCGCGATTTTATCCTCGCCCACGCTGTCGATTACGAACGCGAAAATGAGATTTACTACGAGAATATAAAAAGCGATTTGAAGGGAATGCAAAAGCGGATTTATGAAAAATACGCGTATATCGCTTTTACCGTCGTGCTCCCTTCCGCAAGAATACGCGTGTATTTCCTCGGCGCACTCGCCCGTAAGCTTTTCCGCGGTATAGAGAAAATTTACGAGATATCCTACGCCTATGCCGACGATTAATTTAATTACGACAAGCGGCATAATCGCCGAAGCGGAAGTTCCGCTTGAAAGTAAAATTATGAACGCTTCGTCGCTCGTCGCAAGCAATACCGCAAGCAAAGTTCCCGTGCGGATAAGCCCCTTGTCGTAAAGCTTTGCCGCCATTACAGAAAAACCGCACTGCGGAATAAGCCCCGTCGCCGAGCCGATGAGGGGCGCAAGATTTCCTTGTAAAATTTTAGGTCTTTCCGCAAACGTCGTCCTATGTTCCAAAAATTCTATGAGAATATATATAACGAGCAAAAACGGCAAAACCATCAGCGTATCCAAAAACGCGTCAAGTACGAGTTTCCACATATTTTAATTTATTAACAAAAAATTGACTATCTAAACGAAAACCCCCGATTTGGGGGTTTTACTTTCGTAATTCGTATTATTTCTTCTTCTTTTCGGCTTTTTTCGCTTTAAAGGTTTTTATAAGCTCCTCTTCCTCGGGGAAGGTCAAGGGCTTTTGCTCCGCGTCCGCAAAGCCGGTTTTCTGATAGCCTTCGTCACGCGACAAAAGCGTAAGCCTCGTTTCAGCGTCAAAAATATACAGACGCGTTAAGTCAATTTCAACTCCGCACGCGCCCGCTGTGCGGTCATTTTCGCATTTTACGACGAAAGTATGCCCCGCATACTCGCATTCGGCATAAGTATCGCCGCCGTCGCTTTCGGTCTTGGTTACCGTTGCGCCGCTTCCTTTAACAGTTTTCATATCTTCGGGACGGATACCCAAAATCACGCGTTTATCCGTGTCCAAGTATTCGCCGATATTTTCAAATCTTGAAATTACGTTTTCCGCAAGCTTAACCTTGAAGTCGCCGTCCTCTGCAAAGACGCCCTCTTCCGTCCTGACGATTTTTGCGTTGTTTACGAAATTAATCGTGGGTGCGCCGATATAGAAAGCGACGTACGCGTTTGCGGGATAGTCGTAAAGGTTTGCGGGCGTATCTATCTGCTGAATGGTGCCGTGCTTCATAACCACGATACGCGTGCCGATAGTCATCGCCTCGTTGAGGTTTTTAGTAGCGTAAAGGAAAGTTCCTTCCATTCTCGCTTGCAGATTTATAATTACGTGCAAAAGCTCTGCTTTAAGATTATTGTCAAGCCCAGCCAAAGGCTCGTCCAGAATGTAAAGCTTAGGCTCTCTTACGACCGCTCTGCCGATTTCCACGCGCTTGCGCTGTGCGGACGTGAGCGTTTTGGGCTTGCGGTATAAAATTTCGGTAAGTCCCAAAATGTTTGCGGCTGCCTTTACGCGCTGTTCGATGAGTGCCGGCGAAGCCTTGCGCATTTTAAGCCCGAAAGCCATATTATCGAAGACGTTGAGCGCGGGATAAAGCGTATCGTTTCTGAAAATCATCGCTATTTCCCTATCCTTGGGTTCGACTTCGGTTACGTCCTTGCCGTCGATGAAAATTTCGCCCTCTGAAACGTCGTCGAGCCCCGCGATTACGCGAAGAAGCGTTGACTTACCGCTCTCTTCCGCGCCGACAATGACAACGAATTCCTTATCGGTGGTTTCCAAATTTGCGTCGTAGAGCGCCAAAGTTCCCGAAGGATACATTTTATTTACGCCGTGAAGTTTTAAACTTGACATATAAGCTCCGTATAAATTTAAGTTTATTAAACTGATTATACCACATTTTTGAGCTAATTCCAACATTAACAAGCCCAAATTTGGCAAAAATTATTGTATTTTTTTTATAAAAGTGTTAAACTTTAAAGGTGAGCGCAAAAAAT
>CAMWLA010000182.1 GCA_947174975.1 uncultured Clostridia bacterium
ATATTTATTACCGTATTATTTTATGTTGCATAATAAAATTTGTCAATTACGGCAACCCCTTCCGCGGATGATTTTACAAATATTTCGCGGAGTTTTCACAATCAGTTTAATTTGGCTTTCTTCAAACGCATTATTGTGCGTTCTTTGCCGAGTATGCGCATTATAGTGCACAAGTCGGGCGAGTTAGCCATACCCGTAACCGCAATTCGAAGTATTTCGGCAACGTCTGAAACACTGCCCTTGAACGCTTCGGGGTTAGCCCTGTATTCGCTTGTTTCGCTTGCAAAGCCTACCGAGGGTGCAATCGCCTTGACCTTTGCAAACCAAGCGTTGTTGTCGTCTGCAATATCATAAGTTTTGATAAAGCCGTCTATAACGGTGTTTACCGTTTGCTTATCGAATCTGTAACTATATTCGGGTGCGAAAGTATCGTCGAAGAAATAGTCGATAAAGCGAACGCCTTGTTCGGCGCGCTCGATATCCTTTCTGCGCTTTTTACCGCCAATACCCATAATGAGCTCAAGAATTTTTATTATATATTCCTTATCTTTGAAATGCGCTCTGTCGCCGTCCGTGCCGAACTCTTGCACCCAACCGTTAAGGAAGTCGAAGCACTGCTCGGCGGAAAGTTTTGAAATTTCCGTACGCGAAACGTCGTTGAGTTTATCCAGATCGAACAGCGCGCCGCTTCTGCTCATTTTCTCGATTCTGAACTTGAAGTCGCGGTAGTCCGCATCGGGGTTCTTTAAAGACCATTCCTCGAAATCGGAATTGAGAAGGGTCATTAAATACTTGACGACAGCTAAGGGGAAATATCCCGATTTTCTGTAATAGTCCAAAGAAAGCTCGGGGTCCTTGCGTTTGGAAAGTTTGCGCTTGGTTTCGCCGTCCATTTTCATAAGCGACGACGAGTGCGCGTATCTCGGCAGCTTAAAGCCCAAGACCTTATGAAGCTCGATATGAACGGGCAAGCTTGCAATCCATTCCTCTCCGCGGATAACCAAAGTAGTGTGCATAAAGTGGTCGTCTATCGCGTGTGCGAAATGGTAAGTAGGTATTCCGTCGGATTTTAAAATTACGATATCCTGGTCGTTTTCGGTTACCGTGATTTCGCCCTTTATCGCGTCGCGGAAAAGCGACTTGTTTTCGATATTGCCTTGCGATTTCAAGCGGATAACAAACTTCTTGCCCTCTGCAAGATTTTTATATATTTCGTCCTCGGTAAGATTTCTGCACTTTGCGTATTTGCCGTAATAACCCGTAGTCTGCTTTTCTGCAGTCTGCTTTTCGCGCACGGCGTTAAGCTCGTCCTCGGTGCAGAAGCACGGATATGCAAAGCCGCGCTCGATTAAGTCCTTTGCAAACGCACGGTAAATTTTTGCGCGCTGGCGCTGATAGTAAGGGCCGTATTTATTCAACGGGGAATCTATTTCCGCGCCCTCGTCAAAGGCTACTCCGAAATATTTAAGCGAACGGATTACGCTTTCAACCGCGCCGTCCACCTTTCTCTTTTCGTCGGTGTCCTCAATTCTTAAATAGAACACGCCGTCCGTCGTGTGGGCAAGACGCTCGTTTGCAAGGCCCGTGTAAAGGTTGCCCAAATGTATAAAGCCCGTGGGCGAGGGCGCAAGGCGCGTAACCTCGGCTTTGGGCGCAAGTTGTCTTTCGGGATAGATTTTTTCGTATTCTTCAATAGAGAGTAAATCTTTATCGGGAATGAGTGCATTAGCAAGTTTTTTCAAATCCATTTTTAACACCTCTTATTTTCTTCTCTTTAGTACACGCCTAAGCATATACCACCAAATAATTAAAAGCTCGAACACGCCCGCTACGATAAAGACTACGTAAATCTTATCGAAGCTTGGCGCGAACTTGCCGACAAATACGTAAAAGATTGCCGCAAACGACCAGACGAGAAGCGAACACGCAAGCGTGTTGGTTATCCAGTTGCCCCACTTCGCCGAAAATACGATAAGCGGAATAGCACACACTAACGGTGCACATATGAATACGAGATACGCGTAATCTTCAGTCTTGGGGATGAAGAAAAATATCATAAATATGACGGTCATTATAAACCATACCAGTCCCGCCGAAAGCATAGTGATAAGCAAGCGCTTTTTGCCCGTGTTCATTTTGGGCCTTATCTTCCGTTCGGGATGTTTCGTTACGATATCGTCGACGGAAATATTGTATATTTCGGCAAGCTTTATAATAACGCGCAAATCGGGGATCGCTTCACCCCTTTCCCACTTGGACACAGCTTTATCGGTATAGTTGATTTTTTCCGCAAGCTCTAACTGCGTAAAATGCGCCTTCGTTCTTAATTCGACAAGGTTTTTCGCAATTACGTCTTTCAAATCTTCCATATAGAAATTCTAACACACATTACGCAAAAAAACAAGCAAAAAGCACGACTCTACTGACAGTAGAGTCGATTTTTTGCGCAGTAGAGTTGCGTTTTTCTTTAGTTTACCGACTCTACTGCTTTGTAGAGAGTTTTAAACCGAATTTATGTTGTATATTTAGATTATTGGGTTATAATATAAGTAGTGAATATGACGGAC
>CAMWLA010000183.1 GCA_947174975.1 uncultured Clostridia bacterium
TTTCGGCGGGTCTGGTTAAAATTTTTTCAAAGCACGAAAACACGACCGCATTGTGTGGATATCAGTTTTTGTTCGGCGGAGTAATTCTCGTCATAGTCGGGCTTTCTTTCGGAGGTACTTACCGCCCCGTATCCGTAGGAAGTATATTTATGCTGTTGTACCTTGCATTTCTTTCCGCTTGCGCGTTCACGCTGCAAGGCTTTTTATTGAAGTATAATCCCGTTTCGAAAATTGCGGTTTTCAAGAGCACAAATCCCCTATTCGGCGCGGTTTTTTCCGCAATAATTTTGGGAGAGCGTGACCAGCTTTTATCATACTTTACTTTAATTGCAATAGTTTTGGTGTGCCTTGGTATCTTTATTATCAATAAATTCGGCGAAAAACGGTTAAAAAATGAAAAAAGCGGATAAAATTGATTGTAAATATTTTTAAGTTATGTTATACTTTTTAGGTAAATTATTTTAGAGGTACTTTATGAGTGCATTTTTGTTAGCTGCGACGTTTGACAGTACGGAATTTCTCGTTTACAGAATTCTGTCGATTATCGGTCTTGTTTTGGTGTTCCTCACCGCACTTGTTACAATTATTATAGTTCTGTTCCAGAAGAGCAATTCCGACGGTATTCAAGGTATTACCGCTTCAAGCGAAACTTTCTTCGGCAAAAACAAAGGTCAGTCCATTGAAGCCAAACTTAAAAAATGGACGTGGATTTGTCTTGGAGTGCTTGCATTCCTTTCGATTGCAATTTACATCGTAGGAATTATCGTTCAATAATATTGAAATCAAGGGCGGCTTTTAAAGCCGCCCTTAAAATTTATATATGAAAAGAAAAAACAAAGAAATTAAAACGTTTGTAGGGATAGTTCAAGCAAGCGACAGAGGTTTTGCTTTTATCATTCCCGACGACAAAGAAAAATTTAATAAGGACTTTTTCGTACCCCGCTCTTCGTTTAACGGCGCATACAACGGGGATAAAGTGCTTGCCGCCCACGTTTACGGCACCAAGGACGAAGCGAAAATTATTAAAATAATCGAACGCGGAAACACGTTCGTAGTAGGAACTTTTGAAAAAATCGGTAAAAGCGCAAAACTTTACCCCGACGACAGAAAACTGCCGAAAATCAATATTCCCCTCTCCCTTTCCGGCAAAGCAAACAGCGGTGACAAAGTTTTATGCGAAATAACGTCTTACCCCGCAAAAGGTTTACCGCACGGCAAAGTTTTGGAAACTCTCGGTAAAAGCGGAGACTTTGACGCTGAAGAGCTTTCCATTATCAGAACTTACGGACTTTATGAAACTTTCCCCGATAACGTCATAAAAGAAGCCGAAACCTCAGCGCAAAAGCAAATTGTGCCAAACGGACTGCTTGACTTAAGGGATAAGCTTATTTTTACCATTGACGGCGAAGATACACGCGATATAGATGACGCCGTATCGCTTGAAATGCGCGACGGTAAATACATTTTAGGCGTGCATATAGCCGACGTCAGCAGATACGTGGAATTAAAAACCGAGCTTGATAACGAAGCATACGCACGCAGTACAAGCGTCTACTTCCCCGACAGAGTTTTACCTATGCTCCCGAAAGCGCTTTCTAACGGAGCTTGCTCTTTAAACGAGGGCGAGGACAGATACGCTGTGTCATGTATTATGACGTTTGATGAAAACGGAAACAGAATACACGGCGAAATTGCCGAAAGCATTATAAACAGCAGACACAAAATGACTTACCCCGCCGTTACTGCAATCTGCGCCGGAGACAGCTATTTTTGCAAAAAATACAACGATATTGTAAATACCGTTTTGGATATGCAGAAGCTGTGCATTATTTTGGAAAATAAGCGAAAAGCACAAGGGAACATTGAACTTGAAGTCAACGAACCCAAAATTTATGTTGACGGAAACGGCGAAATTATTATCAAAAGCGGCGAACGCGGAATATCCGAAAGAATGATTGAGCAGTTTATGATTTCCGCCAATGAAGCCGTTGCCGAGTTTTTAATCAAAAACAATGCACCTTGCCTATTCCGTATTCATGAAATCCCCTCACCCGAAAAAGCAGAAATGCTTATGGCGTTTTTAAAAGATTTGGGAATTAAATGCAAATTTAACTGCGACAATATCGCCCCGCAAGATTTCCAAGATATTTTAAAGGCAATTCAAGATAAACCTTATGCAAGCGTTGTAAATAAAGTTATGCTGCGAAGTATGCAAAAAGCAAGATACAGCCATATTAACGCGGGACATTTCGGACTTGCCTCCTCCGCTTACTGTCATTTTACTTCGCCGATACGCAGATACCCCGATTTATTCGTACACAGAAGCGTCAAAGCCGTACTTCACGGCAATAACAAGGCGTTACACAAATACTCTTCATTCGCTAAATTCGCGGGCGACGAATGCTCGGCAAGAGAGAGAATTGCCGACGAAGCCGAACGCAGCGTCGACGATTTGTATAAAGTTGTTTATATGTCCGACCGCATTGGCGAAGTTTTCGACGCGACCGTTTCCGGCGTTACAAACTTCGGAATATTA
>CAMWLA010000184.1 GCA_947174975.1 uncultured Clostridia bacterium
ATTTACCGTTTATTTGAGCCCAATTTATTGTTGATAACAATTGCATTTTGAAATTCGTTGTGATAGAATTAATCTGTATAATTATAGTGGGCATAGTATGCAGTGTAGGAGTTTGATATGCTAAAAAACAATGAACTCATTTCCAGAATGTCTTTACATCAGCGGATAAGGCTTATTACAAGTGCTAAATCCGATGAAAATTGTCCCGTGGAAAATTATGAGTTCCCCGTATTTCATTTATATTCTAATCCGTCATTGAAATCGACGGATAAATTTGCTACGTTCTTTCCTACCGATAAGGCTCTTGCGTCCACTTGGAATAACGAAATAATACGTAACGTCTACGAGTGTACGGGTAACGAGGCCAAGGCAAACAAAGAGTATGCATATTTCAACATTACCGACTGTGCCGAGCGCGAAGCAATTTCCGAAGACGGCTTTTTAACGAGTGAGTTTTTAAAGCACAAAGCTTCGGGCGTTCATGCAAGCGGGGCGTATATCAACTTTGACGATAGCCCTTCAACCCAAAACGAAGTAGTTTTAAATGAAACGGTAAAAAATATAACCGACGGCGTTATTTCAGAAAATAAAGTAAACTCATTAAGGGTATACAGTGTTGAAGCCGCTGAAAATTTCGCTAAGTCGCACGGCTTTAAGGGGCTGCTTTTCGGTGTCGCTTCCGAAAAGTCCGAAGTCGCAAAATACTTTTTCCACGGCTGTACTCTCGTTTTCGTAAACGAAGAAACGGTGGACGGCCTTGAAGATTACCTTGTTGAGCTTACGGAAAAATACGAAAAATCAAAAGAAGAATACGATAACGGCGAAATAAATATTACCGAGTTTGACCGCCGTAAAAGAAGCGGGGAAATTCTTGACGCCGAAACCGTCAATACCGCTTGCGACAATATGATAAGCTTGTTGCTTGCCTTAAAGGAGCGCGGACCCGCTTCGGTAGAAGAAAAAGCTACGCGCATAGGAAGAGCCGCGCGCGTACCTCTGTTTAACGAGATTTATCACGACAAGCTTGCTTACAGCGCAGCACAACAGTCTGTTGTACTTATAAAGAATAATAACAATGTGCTTCCGCTTGCCAAAGATACGCCTGTTGCAATAATAGGCGAATACGCGGAAAATAACGATTACCGTATAACTAACAAAAATAATCCTACGGCGCTGCATCGTCCGTTTGACGAAATAACCAATTACGGAAACATTAATCACGTCGGTTATGCTCACGGCTATTGCGTAAACGAGAGCAAACGGCTTGATTTAATCGAAACAGCGCTTAATCTATGTGACGAAGCTAAATACGCGATAGTGTATTTCTGCGCCGGCAAGGGCGCCACCGCAATTCCAACGGGGCAGATGGAGCTTTTGGACGCGCTTGCAAGAAAGGGCGTTAAAATAATTGCAGTAGTTTCGGCAGAACGTTCGATTGACTTGTCTTTTGCGGATAAATGTGAAGCCGTGCTGTTCAGTTACAACGCGGGTCAAGGCTGCGCTCAGGCAGTTTTCGATATAATTACCGGCGAAATTTGCCCGTCCGGTAAACTTGTTGATACTTTTTATAAAGATTTTAACTCGGTTTCCGTTGAGGAGGGCATTCCCGCATATTGCACTGTAGGCTCGTCAAACGTACTTTATCCTTTCGGATACGGTCTGTCTTTCACAGAATTTGATTATAAAAACTTAAAAATAACCGATGCCGGAGTAAGCTGTACCGTAACTAATAAGGGCAAATTTGACGGATACTGTACTCTTTTAATGTTCGTCCAGCGCGTAAATGCGCATACAACGCTTGCAAACCGTATTCTGCGCGGTTACTGCAAGGTATTCGTAAAGAAAGGCGATTCGGTAAAGGCGGAAATTTTATTTAACGACGATACTTTTAAAGTATACGATAAAAACAACAACCGTCTGTACGTTCAAGGCGGAAAATATGAAATCAGCTTGTGCAACAATGCAAATTCCGTGCTTTTAAGGGGTGAACGCGACTTTAAGGAACGCACTTTTGAAATTAAGCACGAGAGTAAGGTTGTTGCGACTTCGACTGACGGAGTAATCGGTTTCACCGATACCGAGCTTGACAAGTATATCCGCAGAGAGAAAAAGAAGCTGTCTTTCGGATTCAGACTTTTTATTGCATTAGTGCTTACGCTGTATTACGACGCTATGGGCGTAGGATTGCTTGTATCAAACCTTATTGCCGATAAAACGACTTTATTATATATAGTAATAGGTATTCTTTTGTTCGCGGGCAACTTGCTTGCGGTAATTTACGTGGTAATAATAGCGAAACGCCGTAAATTGCAAAATTATCTGCACCCCAACGAAGTACTTACGGATATGGTGCAAAACGTCAAAGAATTTGACGAGGTTGCAAAAATAACCTATAGCAAACCCGTGGGACACCCTAGAATCGAATTTAATCCTCCCGCCGACGAGGACGAAGAAATCGAGGAAGAACACGTGCGCCGCTATGACGCAACTTTCGCAGAGGACGAAGAGGAAATC